>NZ_WUJP01000646.1 GCF_009806515.1 Geminicoccus flavidas
GTCGCCCGGATCTTCCGCCGCCACGGGCTGAACTCGGCACCGGTGGTGGACGCGGCCGGCCGGCTCATGGGCGTGGTCACGCTCGACGACATCCTGGAAGTGGTCGAGGAGGAGGCCGAGGACGACCTGCTCCGCCTGGGTGGCGTGATCGACAGCGACCGCTATGCTGGTGCCTGGCGCACCACACTGAACCGGCTGCCCTGGCTCGCCATCAACATCGTGACCGCCCTGATCGCCTCCATGGTGATCGGCCGCTTCGAGGATTCGATCGACAAGCTCACGGCACTCGCCGTGCTCATGCCGATGGTGGCGAGCATGGGCGGCAATGCCGCGACCCAGGCGCTCACCGTGACCGTGCGGGCACTGGCGGTGGGTGGGCTCGGCCGGCGCGAGGCTTGGCGGCTGCTCGCCAAGGAGGGCTTGGTCGGCGTGCTGAACGGCGGCGCCTTCTTCGTCGTCGCCGTGGCGACCGCTTTCCTGTGGTTCTGGCAGGGCGAGCTCGCCCTGGTGTTCGGGATCGCCATGTTCCTGAACCTGGTGGTGGCGGGCGTGGTCGGTGCCGCCATCCCGATCGGCCTGAACCGGCTGAAGCTGGACCCGGCGATCGCATCCACCGCGTTCGTCACCACCACCACCGACGTGGTAGGCTTCCTGACCTTTCTCGGCCTTGCCACGATCCTGCTCCTCTGAGGAGCCCACCCGGAGGTCGCCGATGCTCGATCATGCCCTGCCCGAAGAGATCCAGGCGCTGCGCGACCTGGTACGGCGCTTCGCCAGGGAGCGGATCGAGCCCCTAGCGGCGTCCATCGACCGCGACGACCGCTTCCCGCGCGAGCTCTGGCCGGAGCTCGGCAGCCTGGGCCTGCTCGGGATGACGGTGCCGGAAACCGAAGGCGGTACCGGCCTCGGCTATCTCGCCCATGTCGTCGCCATGGAGGAGATTTCCTACGCCAGCGCGTCGCTGGGCCTGTCCTATGGCGCCCATGCCAATCTCTGCGTGAACCAGCTCCGCCTGAACGGCACGCCCAAGCAGAAGGCAAGGTTCCTGCCGGGCCTGATCGACGGCAGCCAGGTAGGGGCACTCGCCATGTCCGAGCCGGATGCGGGCTCCGATGTGGTCGCGATGCGCACGCGCGCCGAGCGGGTGGAGGGCGGCTTCCGCCTGACCGGGCAGAAGATGTGGATCACCAACGCACCCGAGGCCAACGTGCTGATCGTCTATGCCCGGACCTCGCCCGGGCCGGGCCCCAAGGGCATCACCGCCTTCATCGTCACCAAGGGGACGGACGGCTTCAGCGTCGGCACGAAGCTGGACAAGCTCGGCATGCGCGGCTCGCCCACGGCACCTCTGCACTTCGAAGATGCCTTCGTCCCGGACGAGCAGGTGCTGGGCGAGGTCGACCGGGGCGTGCGCGTGCTGATGTCCGGCCTGGACTATGAGCGGATCGTGCTGGCTGGCGGACCGCTCGGCATCCACCAGGCGGCCTTCGACCTGGCGCTGGACTATGCCCGCAGCCGCAAGCAGTTCGGCCAGCCGATCGGCGCCTTCCAGCTCGTCCAGGGCAAGCTCGCCGACCTCTACACCCGGCTGCAGGCATCCCGCGCTCTGGTCTATGCGGTGGCGCGCGCCGCCGATGCCGGCAGGACCAGCCGCGAGGATGCCGCCGGCTGCCTGATGTTCGCCGCGGAGGCGGCCACCGCTGCGGCACTGGATGGCATCCAGACTTTGGGCGGAAACGGCTATACCCGCGACTACCCGGCCGAGCGCCTGTTGCGGGACGCCAAGCTCTACGAGATTGGCGCCGGCACGTCCGAGATCCGCCGCTGGCTGATCGGCCGCTGCCTGACCGGGCTGGATGGCTGATGACCGCGCCGATCGACTTCTTCTTCGAGTTCGCAAGCCCATACGGCTACCTGGCCTCCTTGCGAATCGACTCCATCGCGGTCGCCTACGAGCGCGAGGTCGTGTGGCGGCCGATCATGCTGGGGGCCGCGTTCAAGGCGTCCGGCTCGGTGCCCAATGCCCAGGCACCCCTGCGCGGCCCCTATTTCTTCCACGATGTGCCGCGTAGCGCCCGGCTGATGAACGCGCCGCTGGTCATGCCGCCCACCGTGCCGATGAACTCGCTGGCGGCCTCCAGGACCTACTGGTGGCTGTTCGACGCCGACCAGGATATCGCCCGCGGCTTCGCCCAGGCCCTGTTCCAGGCGCACTGGGGCGAAGGCCGCGACATGTCGACGGTCGACCAGGTCCTGGAGGTCGCCGGCACGTTCGGCATCGGCGCCGACGAGCTGCAGGCGACCCTGGCCGACCCGGCGATCAAGCAGCGCCTCAAGGACGAGACCGACCGGGCGATCGCCGCCGGCGTGTTCGGCTCGCCCTTCGTCATCGTCGACGGCGAGCCCTTCTGGGGTGCGGACCGCCTGGACCAGGTCGAGCGCTGGCTGGCCACCGGCGGCTGGTAGCCCCTGGCCCCGTCGCTTCGTATAAGGGAACGGCACGGGGAGACGGGCGATGCAGATCACGATCGATCAGCTAGAGCCGGAGGTGGTGGCGGCGCTGCAGCGACGTGCGCAGACAGCGGGCCGCTCCCTCGAGCAGGAGCTGCGCGAGATCCTGCGAAGGGCCGCCAGGGACGAGCCCGCCCACGAGAAGGTCGAAGCCGAAAAAGCGGAAGCCTGGGTTGGGCGGCTGCGCGCCGTACGCCGGCAGATGTGGGGCGATCAGGTCTTCCCGGACAGCGCAGAGCTCATTCGCCAGATGAGGGACGGGCGCACCGCATGGCTTGCGGGCGGCTATCGTGATTGACCGCTTGGTCGTCGGCGTGAGTATCGCGTTCAAGTCGATCCATTTGGAAGACGGTGGCGAAGCAGCGCAAGGGCTCGGGCACCGCCATCGGCTCCTTGCTGATCTGCGCTCCAGGCGAATGTTCGCCACCTCGCATCCCGGCCGGGTCGAGACGCTGGCGAAACTGGCGTCGTGACCCTCCTCCGCTCCACCCTCGACCCCCACTCTGCCACCTTCCAGGCCCGGATGCGCCACAACCAGGCCCTGGTCGCCACCCTGCGTGCCCGTGCGGCCGAGGCGGCAGCAGGCGGTGGCCCTGCCGCCCGTGCCCGCCACGAATCCCGTGGCAAGCTGTTCGTCCGCGAGCGGATTGACCGGCTGCTCGACCCTGGCTCGGCCTTTTTGGAGATCGGTCAGCTCGCAGCGCTGGAAGTCTATGACGATCCCGTCCCATCGGCCGGGCTGGTCGCCGGGGTCGGCCGGATCGAGGGCCGCATCTGCATGGTGGTGGCCAACGACGCCACGGTGAAGGGCGGTACCTACTACCCGCTCACCGTGAAGAAGCATCTGCGCGCCCAGCGGATCGCACGAGAGAACCGGCTGCCCTGCATCTATCTGGTCGACAGCGGCGGGGCGTTCCTGCCCGCCCAGGACGAGGTCTTCCCCGACCGCGAGCATTTCGGCCGGATCTTCTACCACCAGGCGCGCATGTCCGCGGAGAACATCCCGCAAATCGCGGTGGTGATGGGCTCCTGCACCGCGGGCGGCGCCTATGTCCCGGCCATGGCCGACCTCGCCGTCATCGTCCGCAACCAGGGCACCATCTTCCTGGGCGGGCCACCCTTGGTGAAGGCTGCGACCGGCGAGGTGGTGAGCGCCGAGGAACTGGGCGGAGCCGAGATGCACACGCGCGTTTCCGGCGTGGCCGACCAGCTGGCCGACAACGATCTCCATGCGCTGGATCTCGCCCGCGCCGCGGTGGCATCACTCGCGCCGCCACCACCGTCACCCAGCGCCGCGGTGCCGGAGCCGCCGCTCTACCCGGCGGACGAGCTGTACGGCCTGGTCCCGGAGGACGTGCGCGAGCCCTGGCCGATCCGGGAACTGCTGGCGCGCATCCTGGATGGCTCGCGGCTGGACGAGTTCAAGCCGCGCTTCGGTTCGACACTGGTGACCGGCTTTGCCCATCTGTGGGGCATGCCGCTCGGCATCCTCGCCAATGACGGAATCCTGTTCGCCGAGAGTGCCGCCAAGGGCACCCATTTCATCGAGCTGTGCTGCCGGCGCCGCCTGCCGCTCCTGTTCGTCCAGAACATCGCAGGCTTCATGGTCGGGCGCAGCTACGAGGAGGGCGGCATCGCCAAGGAAGGGGCGAAGCTGGTGCACGCCGTGGCCTGCGTCGAGGTGCCCAAGATCACCCTTATGGTCGGCGGCAGCTTCGGCGCCGGCAACTACGCCATGGCCGGTAGGGCGTACGACCCGCGCTTCCTCTGGGCCTGGCCGAACGCGCGGATCTCCGTGATGGGCGGCGAGCAGGCGGCCACCGTGCTGTCCACCGTGCGCCGTGACGCCATCGAAGCCAAGGGCGGGAACTGGACCGCCGAGGAGCAGGCCGCCTTCGAGGCGCCGATCCGCGCACAGTACGCCCGGCAGGGCGATCCCTACCATGCCACCGCCCGGCTCTGGGACGACGGCATCATCGACCCCGCCGATACCCGCCAGATCCTGGCCCTCTCGCTCGCTGCCACCCTGGCCGAACCGGTCCCGGAGACCAGGTTCGGCATCTTCCGGATGTAGCCCATGACGCTGCGCTGCGAACGTCAAGGCCCCGTCGTCACCCTGACCCTCGATCGCCCGGAGCGGCGCAATGCCCTGGACGAGGCGCTGATCGCCTCGCTGCATGAGCGCTTCGCCGAGCTGGCGTTCGACGATTCCGCGCGGGTGGTGGTGCTGCAGGGGACGGGGCCGGCCTTTTGCAGCGGCGCCGACCTGGAATGGATGCGCCGGTCCGCGGCCTTCTCGCCCGAGGAGAACCAGGCGGACGCTACCCGGCTGTGCGAGATGCTGGTGGCCTTCGACCAGCTGCCGCAGGCGACGATCTGCCTGGCCCATGGTGTCGCCATGGCCGGGGCGCTGGGCCTGGTCTGCGCCGCCGACATCGCCCTTGCTGCCGAAGGTACGAGGTTCGGTCTCACCGAGGTGCGCCTGGGCCTGGTACCGGCGATCGTGGCGCCGTTCGTCCTGCGCGCCCTCGGCCCCCGTCAGGCCCGACGCTGGTTCCTCACCGCCGAGCGGTTCGACGCGGCGGTGGCACGAGAACTCGGTATCGTCCACGAAGTCGTCGAACCCGACCGGCTGCAGGCCCGCGCCGACGAGCTGACCGCCGAACTCCTCCAGGGGGCTCCCGGCGCGATCGCCGAAGCCAAGCGGGTCATCGGCCTGGTCGCGGCCAGCCCCCAGGGCGGCAGCCTCGTGGCCGGCGCCACCGTGCAGGCGATCGCCGCCCGCAGAGCCACCGGCGAGGCGCGCGAGGGCATCGACGCCTTCTTCGCCAGACGCCCGCCCTCCTGGGTACCCGGCGGATGAGGAAGCTGCTGGTCGCCAACCGGGGCGAGATCGCCTGCCGGATCTTCCGCACCGCTGCCGCCATGGGCATCCGCACTGTCGCAGTGTTCGGCACGCCCGACCGCGACGCCCGCCATGTGGCGCTGGCCAACGAGGCGATCGATCTCGGCGGCGAGAGCGCTGCCGAGACCTATCTTTCGATCGACCGGCTGCTCGCCGCCGCCCGCCGCAGCGGGGCCGATGCGATCCATCCCGGCTACGGCTTTCTTTCCGAGAGCCCGGCCTTTGCCGAGGCCGTCGCCGCGGCCGGCCTGACCTTCGTCGGCCCTTCGGCCGCTGCCATGGCGATGCTGGGCTCCAAGGCGGCCGCCCGCCGGCTCGCCGCTTCGCTGAGCATCCCGGTCCTGCCGGGCGATGACGGCGCCGACCAGGCCCGTCTGGCCGAGGCGGCGCAGCGGATCGGCTTTCCCCTGCTGGTCAAGGCCGCGGCGGGCGGTGGCGGGCGCGGAATGCGAGTGGTGCAGGGCATGAACGGCCTAGCGGAGCTGCTGGCGTCCGCCCGGGCCGAGGCAGAGGCCGCGTTCGGCGACGGCACGCTGATCCTGGAACGGCTGGTCGAGCGGCCGCGCCACGTCGAGGTCCAGGTCCTGGCCGACCGGCACGGCCGTGTGCTCGCCTTGGGCGAGCGCGACTGCACCCTGCAGCGCCGGCACCAGAAGGTGATCGAGGAGGCGCCGGCCAGCTTCCTGGACCAGGCGACGCGCGCGGCCCTGGGCGAGGCCGCCGTCCGCTTGGTCGCGGCCACCGACTATGCCGGAGCCGCCACCGTCGAGTTCCTCCTGGATCCCGAGGGCGGCTGGCACCTGATCGAGGTCAACACCCGCCTGCAGGTGGAGCATCCGGTCACCGAGCTGGTCACCGGCCTGGACCTGGTAGCCTGGCAGCTGCGCATCGCCAGCGGCGAAACGCTCCCCGCCGAGCGGCCGTCTTGTACCGGCCACGCCGTGGAGTTGCGCATCTGCGCCGAGGATCCCGCCCATGGGCTGCGCCCGACCACGGGCCGGATCAGCCGGCTGGACCTGCCGGCAGATGCGCGGGTCGACCATGGCCTCCTCGAAGGCATGACGGTCGGCGCCGAGTTCGACAGCCTGCTCGCCAAGCTGATCGTGCACGGCCAGGACCGCGACGATGCGCTGGCAAAGGCCTCGGCGGCCCTGGCAGCGCTTCGGATCGAGGGCATCGTCACCAACATCCCGCTCCTGGCCAGGATCCTGCGCGACCCGGAGTTCCGCGCCCAGCGCATCGATCCGCTCTGGCTGGAGCGGACCCTGCCGGCGCTCGTCCAGGAGCCTGAGGCCACACCCGAGGATCTGGCGATCGCGGCTGCGGCCAAGGTGGCGGCAAGGCCGCCCCGACCGGCCGACCCATGGTTCCAGGACACGCCCTGGCGCATGAACCTGCAGGCCGAGGAGACCGTCCGCTTCGCCGCCGGGCCGGTCCGGGTGCTACACCTGCCGGGCGGGTTCGCCGCCCAGGTCGATGGCCAGACTCACCGGTTCCGTCTCTCCTGGACCGAGCACCCGGACGAGGTCGCGATCGAGGTGGACGGCCATCGCCGCCGCGTGGTGCTGCGCAACGAACCCGAGAGCGTCCTGCTGGTTGATCGCGGGGTACGGCTGCGCCTCGAGGACGCGGCCGGCTCCGTATCGGAAACGGTCGACGAGTCCGCCATCCGGGCACCGCTGCCGGGCCGGGTGGCCCAGTTGTGCGCGGAGGTCGGGATGGAGGTCGAGAAGGGCCAGTTGCTGGTGGTGCTGGACGCCATGAAGATGGAGCACCGGCTCTTGGCCCCCTGCTGCGGCCGGGTGGTTGCCGTGGCGGTCGCTGAGGGCGATCGGGCTGTGGCCGGGCAGATGCTGGTGGAGCTGGCGCCGTGAGCTTTGACCCGCTGGCGGGCGTGCCGCCCGAGGTCCGGATCGTCGAGGTGGGGGCGCGCGACGGGCTGCAGAACGAGGCCCGCCTGCTGAGCGTCGAGCAGCGCATCGCCATGGTCCGTGGCCTGGCCGGCGCCGGCTTGCGCACGATCGAGGCCGGTGCCTTCGTCCGCTTCGACCTGGTCCCTGCCATGGCCGGCAGCGATGCGGTGCTGGAGGGGCTGCGTGAGCTGGAAGACGTGCGGCTGCCGGTCCTGGTGCCGAACCGGCGCGGCCTGCGGACCGCGATCGACGCCGGTGCCCGCGAGGTGGCGGTATTCGCCGCAGCCAGCGAGACCTTCTCGCAGCGCAACGGCGGCGCCGGGATCGAGGCGACGCTCGCCCGGATCGACGAGGTCGCCGCCAAGGCCAAGGGCGCGGGCTTGAGCCTGCGCGGCTACCTGTCCTGCGTGGCCGGCTGCCCGTTCGAGGGCGAGGTGCCGATCGCACGCGTGGTCGAGGTGGCAGAGGCGCTGGCGGGCATGGGCTGCCAGGAGATCTCGCTGGGCGACACGATCGGCGTCGGCACGTCTGCCCGGATCGCGGCGGTGGTGCGGGCCTGTGCCGCCAGTGTCGGGATCGATCGGCTGGCGATCCATGCCCACGACACGATGGGCCAGGCACTGGCCAACGTGCTCACCGCCCTGGAGCTGGGCGTGCGGACGGTGGACAGCAGCGTGGCCGGGCTTGGCGGCTGCCCGTTCGCCCCGGGGGCCGCCGGCAATCTCGCCACCGAGGACCTGGTCTACCTGCTGGACGGGCTGGGCGTGCGCCACGGCGTCGACTTCGACCGGTTGGTCGCGGTCGGCGAGACGGTCACCGCCCTGCTCGGCCGCGAGGGCAGCAGCCGGGCCGCTGCCGGCCATCGCCGCCGCAACGCCAGGGGCGCCTGACACCGGGCAGCCATTGTGCGCCGGCGCCGACTGGCGTCCAATCGGCGTGGAACCTGCCTGCGGAGATGCCGTGATGGCGCTGACGCCGATCCTGACCGAGCTGCCGCCGATCGATCCGTCGCCGCTGCGCGAGGCGATTCGCACGGCCTATCACGAGGACGAGGACGCGGCCGCCGCCCGCCTCCTTTCCCGGGTCTCGTTCACGCCCGAGCGCCGCCAGCGCATCACCGCCCAGGCCCGCGCCATGGCCGAGAAGCTGCGCAAGGACGCGGTGGCGGCCGGCGGGGTCGAGGCATTCATGCACGCCTATGCGCTCGACACCGACGAAGGTGTCGCGCTGATGTGCCTGGCCGAGGCGCTGCTGCGCGTCCCCGACGTCGAGACCGCCGACCTTTTGATCCGCGACAAGATCGGCGACACGGACTGGCAGAAGAAGGTCGCCGCGTCCGACAGCTTCCTGATCAACGCCTCGACCTATGGCCTGATGCTGACCGGCCGGCTGCTCAGCCTGGAGGACAGCGGCCAAGGCTTCGTCCACCGGATCTCCCGCATGGTCGGCCGGCTCGGCGAGCCGGTGATCCGCGAGGCGCTGAAGCAGGCCATGAAGGTGCTGGGCCACCAGTTCGTGCTGGGCCAGACCATCGACCAGGCGGTCGGCCGGGCGAAGTCGGCGGAGCGCCAGGGCTATCTCTATTCCTACGACATGCTGGGCGAGGCCGCCCGCACCGACGAGGACGCCAAACGCTACCTCGCCAGCTATCTCCACGCCCTGGAACGGGTGGCCGCCGGGGCCGCCCCCCAGCCCGACCTGTTCCGTCGCCCGTCCCTCTCGATCAAGCTTTCCGCCCTGCACCCGCGCTACGAGTACGCCCAGCACGGCCGGATCATGGCCGAGCTCCTGCCGCGCCTGGCCCGCCTCCTGGAACGCGCCCGCCAGCTCGACGTGGCCGTCACCATCGATGCCGAGGAAAGCGAGCGACTGGAACCCTCGCTCGACCTGCTGGAGCAGCTCGCCGCCTCAGAGGCCATGCGCGGCTGGAACGGGCTGGGCCTCGCGGTGCAGGCCTACCAGAAGCGCGCCATCCACGTGATCCCGTGGCTGGCCGACCTCGCCAGCCGCACCTCCCGGCGGATCCCGGTGCGCCTGGTCAAGGGCGCCTACTGGGACGGCGAGGTGAAGAAGGCCCAGACCATGGGCTATGCCGACTATCCGGTGTTCACCCGCAAGGTCACGACCGACGTCTCCTATCTCGCCTGCGCGAAGGAGCTGTTCGCCGGCGGCGACGCCTTCTACCCGATGTTCGCCACCCACAACGCCCAGACGCTCGCCGCCATCCTGGAGCTCGCCGGCAACAATCGCGGCTTCGAGTTCCAGAAGCTGCACGGCATGGGCGACACGCTCTATGGCGACTTGGTCAAGGCCGAAC
>NZ_WUJP01000647.1 GCF_009806515.1 Geminicoccus flavidas
GCCTGCCCGTACCCTGCCGGGTCTATGCCCCGGTCGGCAGCCACAAGGACCTGCTGCCCTACCTCGTCCGCCGTCTCCTGGAGAACGGCGCCAATTCCAGCTTCGTCCACCAGGTCGTCGACCGCCGGGCATCGCTGGAGGCGCTGACCGCCGATCCGGTCGAGCGGCTGCGCGGCTTTGCCAGCAAGCGCCACCCGGCCATCCCGCGGCCCGTCGACATCTATGGGCATGAACGGCGCAACAGCGAGGGCGTGGACCTGTCCGACCCGAAGGCCCTGGCCGAGCTGGCACGCCGGCTGGCGAGCCTGCCGGCGGCCCATGCGCGCCCGGGCGTCGAGAGCCGGGAGCCGCCCCGCCCGGTCTGCGACCCGGCCGACCGGCGCCGCGAGGTCGGCAGCGTCGTGTTCGCCGATGCCGAGGCAGCCGAGCGAGCCATCGCGCTGGCGCATCGCGGCCAAGGCGGCTGGGAGCGTCGCCCGGTCGAGGAGCGCGCCGCATTGCTGGACCGCGGCGCCGACCTGTTCGAGCGGCACCTGGTCGAACTCGTAGGCTTGTGCGTCCGCGAGGCCGGCAAGACCGTGCTGGACGCGGTCGCCGACGTGCGCGAAGCGGTCGACTTCCTGCGCTACTACGCGTCCGAGGCCCGCCGGCTGCTGGGCCGGCCGACCGAGCTGCCGGGACCGACTGGCGAGCGCAATCTCCTGTCCCTCCACCCGCGCGGCGTGTTCGTGACGATCGCACCCTGGAACTTCCCGGTCGCGATCTTCGTGGGCCAGCTCGCCGCCGCCCTGGTCGCCGGCAACAGCGTGGTCGCCAAGCCCGCCGAGGCGACCTCGCTCACCGGCCGGCTCTGCTGCGACCTCCTGCACCGGGCCGGCATCCCGGCCGATGCGCTGGTGTTCCTGCCGGGCGAGGGCAGCGTGGTCGGCAAGGTCCTGGTGGCCGACCCCCGCTGCGCAGGCGTGGCGTTCACCGGCTCGACCGCCACCGCATTCGCGATCAACCGCGCCATGGCCGCGACCGACCAGCCGCTGCGGCCGCTGATCGCCGAGACCGGCGGGATGAACGCGGTGGTGGTGGACAGCTCCGCCCTGCTGGAGGCGGTGGTGCAGGACACGCTGGACAGCGCGTTCCGCTCGGCCGGCCAGCGCTGCTCCGCCCAGCGCGTCCTGTTCGTCCAGGACGAGATCGCCGAGCGCGCCATCGAGATGCTGACCGGTGCCATGGCCGAGCTCGCGGTGGGCGACCCCGGCCAGCTCGCCACCGATGTCGGCCCGGTGATCGACGGGAAGGCGAAGGACAAGCTGCTGGCCCACGCCCAGCGCATGGAGCGGGAAGGCCGGCTCCTGTACCGCGCGAGGCTGGACGAAGCCTGCGCGCACGGCACCTTCGTCCCGCCCATGGCCTTCGAGATCGACCGGATGTCGCGGCTGACCGAGGAGGTGTTCGGGCCGATCCTCCATGTGGTGCGCTGGCAGGCCGGCCATCTGGACGCCGTGATCGATGCGGTGGCCGCCACCGGCTACGGCCTGACCTTCGGCGTCCATTCCCGGATCGACGAGACCGTCGAAACCCTGACCTCGCGGGTCAAGGCCGGCAACATCTACGTCAACCGCAACATCATCGGCGCGGTGGTGGGCACCCAGCCGTTCGGCGGCGAGGGCCTGTCCGGCACCGGCTTCAAGGCCGGCGGCCCCCACTATCTCCTGCGCTTCCTCACCGAACGGACGCTGACGGTGAACACTGCCGCGGTCGGCGGCAATCTCCAGCTCATGGGTGCCTTGAAGGACGAAGCGTGACTTCGCCCATGAATCGACCTTCCCCTTCGAATCGGACCATCGTGATGACCCACGCGCGGCAGCCGCTGCCGAAGAGCCTCTATGCCGACACTGCCATTCCCGCCGTCGAGACGCCGCCGCTCTCAGGCGAGCGATCCGCCGACGTAGCGATTGTGGGCGGCGGGTTCACCGGCCTGTCGACGGCGCTGCATCTGGCCGAGAAGGGGATCAGACCCATCGTGCTCGAGGCCAACGAGCCGGGCTGGGGCGCCTCGGGCCGGAACGGCGGGCAGGTGAACCCGGGCCTCTACCCGGACCCATCCGGGATCCTGACGGCGTTGGGCCAGGAGCGCGGCAAGCGGGCGCTGGCGTTCAGCAGCGACGCGCCGAACGTCGTGTTCCGCCTGATCGAGCGGCAGCAGATCCAGTGCGAGGCCGCCCAGACCGGGACGCTCAGGGTGGCGTACAACCAGGAGGGTCTGGCCCGGACGAAGGAGACCTTCGCGCAGCTCCAGACCTCGGGCTCGCCGGTGGTGTGGCGCGACGCCGGTGCGCTGGCGGCGGCGACCGGCACGGACCGCTATGTCGGCGGCATGCTGTTTCCCCACGGCGGCAAGGTGAACCCGCTGGGCTACGCGCGCGGCCTAGCCAAGGCGGCGATCAATCTGGGTGCCGTCGTCCATGGCGGCTCGCCGGCCACCAGGATCGAGCGGCAGGGCACGCGCTGGAAGGTGACCACGCCCGACGGCAGCGTCACGGCCGACCGCCTCGTGCTCGCCACCAACGGCTACAGCGACGGGCTGTGGCCCGATCTCGCGGAAAGCATTGTGCCCCTGTTCAGCACCATCGCCGCCACCGAGCCCCTGCCGCCAGAGATCGCCGCTAAGGTGATGCCGTCCGGCAGCGTGCTCTACGAGGCCGGCCACGTCACCGTGTACTACCGGCTGGATGCTGGCCACCGCTTGCTGATGGGTGGCCGGGCAAGGCAGCGTCCGCTCGAGGACATCGCGGACGCACGGCACCTCATCGACTACGCACACCGGCTCTTCCCGCAGCTGAACGGCCTGCGCTGGACCCACGCCTGGAACGGCCAGCTCGCCATCACGCCGGACTACTTCATCCACGTCCACGAGCCGGCCGAGAACGTGCATGTCTGCCTCGGCTACAATGGCCGCGGCGTGGCGATGGCGACCGCGATGGGCATGGCGCTGGCCGAGCGCGTCGCGGGCGGCCGGGCGGAGGAGCTGCCGATCCCCGTGACCGGCATCAAGCCGATGCCGTTCCACGCCTTCTGGAAGACCGGCGTGGAGATCAGGATTCTCTATGGCCGCATCCGTGACCGGCTGGGCCTGTAGGCAGCGAGGATGAGGGAGGCAGGGGATCGCGCGGACCGGCGCGGTCCTGCTCCGCATGGCTTCAGGCGATCTCCGCCCGGAACGGGTGCGCCGGGTAGACGCCCAGGATCTCGACCGAGTGGCTGAAGAAGCGCAGCTCCTCCAGCGCCAGCCGCAGGTTCTCGTGCCGCGGATGGCCCATCACGTCGGCATAGAACTGGGCCTGGGTGAACGAGCCATCGATATAGCTTTCCAGCTTCACCATGTTCACCCCGCAGGTCGCGAACCCGCCGAGTGCCTTATAGAGTGCCGCCGGCCGGTTGCGCACGGTGAAGGTGATGGTGGTCATCACGCCCGGCGCATCCTCGCCCGGATCCTGGGGCGTGCGCGAGAGAACCAGGAAGCGCGTGGTGTTGTGCTCGGCGTCCTCGATGTTCTCGGCCAGCGAGACCAGGCCGTAGAGCTCGCCCGCCAGCTTCGAGGCGATCGCCGCGCGCGTGGGGTCGCCGGCCTCGGCCACGTCCTGCGCAGCACCGGCCGTATCCGCCACGACCACTGCCTGGAGATGGTGGCGGCGCAGGAAATGGCGGCACTGGCCGACCGCGTGGACATGGCTCTCCACCGCGCGCAGCCCCTCGATCGTGGCGCCCGGCAGGCCCAGCAGGTGATGGTTCACCCGCACGAAATGCTCGCCCACGATGTGCAGCCCGCCGCGCGGCAGCAGGTGGTGCACGTCGGCGACCCGCCCGGCCACAGTGTTGTCTACCGGGATCATCGCCAAGCGTGCCGCACCCTCGCGCACCGCACCGAACGCGTCCTCGAACGAGTGGCAGGGCAGGGCCACCAGCTCGGGAAAGGCCTCCCGGCAGGCCAGGTGCGAATAGGCGCCGGGACGTCCCTGGAACGCGATGGTGCGCTCGGGGCTGACGCCAGTAGGATCGTGCGGCTTGGTCATCGGTCTTCGGTTCGGGGTCTGGCGAGGCTCAGGATCTGCCGCGCGCGGTCGAGGTCATAGGGCGTGTCCACGCCGAACGGAACCGTGTCCACGAGGCGTACGCCGATCGCCATGCCGTTCTCGAGCGCGCGCAGCTGCTCCAGCCGCTCGCGCTGCTCCAGGGGCGAGGGCGGCAGGTCGGCAAAGCGCTCCAATGCGGTGCGCTCGAACGCGTAGATGCCGATATGGTGCAGGATCGGGCCGTCGCCGGACGGGCAGGTGGCGCGGGTGAAGTAGAGGGCCCGGCCGATCCTGGGCTCGTCGGGGTCGAGCGAGACCACGGCCTTGACCACGTTCGGGTCGACCTTCTCGCGCGGGTCGTCAGTGGCACAGGCCAGCGTCGCCATCGGCACGCCCAGCCGGTCGAGCGGCTCCAGCACCTGGGCCAGCACTCTTGGATCCAGGGTCGGCAGGTCGCCCTGCAGGTTGACGATCCGCTCCGCGCGCCGCTCCGGGTCGATCTCGCTTAAGGCCTGCCGGATCCGGTCGGTGCCGGACGGCAGGTCCGGGTCGGTCAACACCGCCTCGCCGCCCGCGGCACGGACCACCTCCGCGATCACCGGCTCGGCGCAGGCGACCACCACCCGGCCGATCGCCGCCTCGGTCGCGCGGCGCAGCACGTGGACGATCATCGGTGTGCCCGCGATGTCGGCAAGCGGCTTGTCCGGCAGGCGCGACGCCTTCATCCGCGCCGGGATCAGGACGAGGGTCTGGCTCAAGGACGGCTCCATTGATTGGCCTGGCGAAGGACCTGGGCGATGACCCAGGCGGCTGGCTGGGACAACACTGGATCGATCCGAAGTTTGCCGGCAACGGCTTGCGACGAAGCGGCGCGCCCGCTGGTCAACTTGACGGACGCCCGCCATGGTCGCTAGAGCCGCACGCGATCGGCGCGGCAGTTCGCATCGCCGACGGCCGTCGTCAGGACGGCGACCGATCGGAACGGAAAGGCTGGCTTCCTGATGGCATCCTCGCTCGAAAGCAACAAGCTCATGGCGGGCATTCTCACCGCCGGGATCATCGCCATGGGCGCGGGAGTCATCTCGCGGATGATCTACAGTCCCGAGATGCCCGAGGAGAATGCCTACCACGTCGCCGTGGAGGACACGGCTGCCACCGCGCCCACCGAAGAGGCCGAGGAGCCGATCGCCGTCCGGCTTGCCTCCGCGAATGTGGAAGCCGGCGCGGCCTCGGCCAAGAAGTGCGCCTCCTGCCACACCTTCGATGCCGGCAACGAGAACAAGATCGGCCCCGGCCTCTACGACGTCTACGGCCGTCCCGGCGGCACTCATGCCGGCTTCAGCTATTCCGAGGCCATGGTTGCCCATAACGTTCCATGGGATGCCGCGGAGCTCGACGCCTTCCTGAAGGCGCCCAAGACCTATCTCCCCGGCACCAAGATGGCGTTCGCCGGGATCTCCAAGCCGGATGAGCGCGCCGACGTGATCGCCTATCTCCACTCGCTCAACCCGAACGCGCCGCCCCTGCCCGTCGCCGAGGCGGCACCCACGGCCGACGCACCGGCCACCCCGGACGAGGCTCCGCCGGACCCGGACGCGGCCATCGAGCAGGCCCCGGAGCAGACGCCCGAGCAGGGCGGCTGACTCCTTCCTCATGACGTGAGGGCAGCCCCTTCAAGGGGGCCGCCCTGCCATCCTGCCTATCCCTGGAGATCCGCGTGACCGGCGCGTCCACCAACGAGCTTCTGGATTTTGCCCACCAGCTCGCGGACGCCGCCGCCGAGGTCCAGCGCCGCTGGTTCCGCGCCGAGCTGAAGATCGAGAGCAAGCTCGACGAGAGCCCGGTCACGATCGCCGACCGGGAAACCGAGCTGCTGATGCGTGAGATGATTCAGGCCCGGTTCCCGGACCACGGCATCTTCGGCGAGGAATACGGCAAGCAGGCGGTCGATGCCGAATATGTCTGGGTGCTGGACCCGATCGACGGCACCAAGTCCTTCATCTGCGGCCGCCCGCAGTTCGGCACGCTGATCGGCCTGGTCCGCCAGGGCGAGCCGCTGCTCGGGATCATCGACCAGTCGATCCTGCGCGAGCGCTGGGTGGGCGTGCAGGGCGAGCCTGCCACCTTCAACGGCCGCGCCATCCGCACCCGGCCTTGTGCCGATCTGTCGGAAGCGGTGCTGGCCTCTTATTCCCGCCGGATGTTCCCCAAGGGGCCGCAGCGCGACACATTCGACGCACTGGAGGAGCGGGTCTACCTGTCCCAGTTCAACACCGACTGCTACGGCTACGGGCTGCTCGCCGCGGGCTTCGTCGACCTGGTGGTGGAGCAGGACCTGTTCCCCTACGACTACCTGCCGATCCTGCCGATCCTGGCAGGGGCGGGTGCCGTCGTCACCGACTGGAAGGGCCGGCCGGTAAGCATGGGCTCGCCCGGCCGGGTGATCGTCGCGGGCGACGCCCGGGTGCATGCCCAGGCGCTGGCATTGTTCGAGTCCCTGCCGGACTGACCACCGGTGCTGGCCCTGGGCCGGTCGCCGCACTAACCTTGCTCCCGTGGCTGCAACGGCAGCTTGCCAGAGGGAGAATGGACGGATGATGGATCGGCGGGGCTTCTCGAAGGCCGGCCTTGGCTTCCTGGGCGCATCGCTGGTTCCGCCGTTCAGGTTCGCCCATGCCGCGGACGCGGTGCCCGCCTACGGCATCTCGATGTATGGCGAGTTGCACTACCCGCCGGACTTCACCCATTTCGACTACGTCAATCCGGATGCGCCCAAGGGCGGCAACCTGGTCCTGTCCGCGGTGGGGACGACCTTCGACACGCTGAACCCGTTCGTGCTGCGCGGCGTGCCGGCAGCCGGGGTGGGCCTCGTCTACCAGACCCTGGCCGAGAACTCGCAGGACGAGCCGTTCGCCGAG
>NZ_WUJP01000648.1 GCF_009806515.1 Geminicoccus flavidas
TACGGCCTGATCGCCGAAACTATCGCCACGCCGGAGGACCGCAGCTTCGTCGAGTACCGCCTGCGCGAGGACGCGCGCTGGCATGACGGCCGCCCGATCACCGTCGACGACGTGGTGTTCAGCTTCGACATCCTGCGCACCAAGGGCGCGCCGCTCTACCGGGTCTATTACGCGGACGTGGAGCGCGCGGAGAAGATCGACGAGCGGCATGTCCGCTTCCTGTTCAAGGGCAGCTTCAACCGCGAGCTGCCGCTGATCATGGGCCAGCTGCCGGTCCTGCCGGCGCATTGGTGGCAGGAGCGCGACTTCGAGACGCCGTCGCTCGAGCCGCCGCTCGGCAGCGGCCCCTACCGGGTCGAGCGGGTCGAGTCCGGCCGCTCGGTGACCTACGCCCTGGTCGAGGACTGGTGGGCCAAGGACATCCCGGTGATGAAGGGCCGCTTCAATTACGGCCGGATCCGCTACGACTATTACCGTGACGCCAACATCGCGTTCGAGGCCTTTAAGGCCGGCGCGTTCGACTGGCAGGTGGAGAGCTCGGCCCAGCGCTGGGTCACCGGCTATGACATCCCGGCCGTGCGCCAGGGCCTCCTGATCAAGGAGGAGATCAAGCGCGAGAGCGGCGGGGTCATGCAGGGCTTCTGGCTCAACCAGCGCCGCGACCAGTTCAAGGACCGGCGGGTGCGCGAGGCACTGGGCTACGCCTTCGACTTCGAGTGGTCGAACCGGACGCTGTTCTACGACCAGTACACCCGCTGCAACAGCTACTTCTCCGGCTCGTCGGTGTTCGCCGCCACGGGTCTGCCGGAAGGCGCCGAGCTCGCCCTGCTCGAGCCTTATCGGGACCAGCTCCCCCCGGAGCTGTTCACGCAGGAGTTCACCCTGCCGGTCACCGACGGCAGCGGCAACAACCGCCCGCAACTGCGTCGGGCGCTGGAGCTGCTCAAGGAGGCCGGCTGGGAGGTGCAGGACCGGCGCATGGTCGAGGTGGCGACCGGCAAGCCGATGCGGTTCGAGATCCTGCTGGACAGCCCCTTGTTCGAGCGGATCGCTGGGCCGTTCGTGAAGAACCTGGAGCGGCTAGGCATCGCGGCCACCGTGCGCACCGTCGATTCTGCGCAGTACCAGAACCGGGTCACCGCGTTCGACTATGACGTGATCGCCCAGATCATCGGCCAGAGCCTGTCGCCGGGCAACGAGCAGCGCGAGTACTGGGGCAGCCAGGCGGCAGCGCAGGAAGGCAGCCGCAACTATGCCGGCATTGCGGATCCGGTCGTGGATGCCATGATCGAGAAGGTGATCTACGCGAACAGCCGCGAGGAGCTGGAGACCGCGTGCCGGGCCATGGACCGCGTGCTGCTCTGGGGCTACCACCTGATCCCGCACTGGTACTCGATGTACGACCGCCTGGCCCGCTGGGACAAGTTCGGCCGGCCGGAGCGGATGCCGCGCTACAGTATCGACCTGTTCTCCTGGTGGATCGAGAACCAGCGCGCGACTCAGGTCGAGCAGGCCAAGTCCGAGCTGCCGGCGGACTGATTACCCGGTGCTCGGCTACATCCTGCGGCGGCTCTTGCTGATCATCCCGACCCTGTTCGGGATCATGCTGATCAACTTCGCCATCATCCAGGCAGCGCCCGGCGGGCCGATAGACCTGATCGTCGCCCAGCTCCAGGGCCAGAACGTCGATCCCACCGCCCGCTTCTCCGGGGGCGGGCAGGGGGAGACCAGTTCGCAGGCCGGCAACGACCAGTCCCGCTCCGCGCGCGGCATCGACCCGGCTCTGCTCGCCGACCTCAACCGCCAGTTCGGCTTCGACCGGCCGGCGCACGAGCGCTTCCTCAAGATGCTGGGCGACTATCTGCGCTTCGACTTCGGCAACAGCTTCTTCCGCGGCCGCCCGGTCACCGAGCTGATCATCGAGAAGTTGCCGGTTTCGATCTCGCTGGGCGTGTGGACCACGCTGATCACCTATCTGGTCTCGATTCCGCTTGGCATCCGCAAGGCGGTGAAGGACGGCACGCCGTTCGACATCTGGTCGAGCACGCTGGTCTCGATCGGCTATGCGATCCCGAGCTTTTTGTTCGCGGTGCTGCTGATCGTCCTGTTCGCCGGCGGCAGCTACTTCCAGTGGTTCCCCTTGCGCGGCCTGACCTCCGACGACTTCCACCGCATGACCTGGTGGCAGCAGATCCTGGACTATCTGTGGCACCTGGTCCTGCCGGTGACTGCCATGGTGATCGGCAGCTTCGCCTCCCTCACTCTGCTCACCAAGAACGGCTTCGTTGAGGAACTGGGCAAGCAGTACGTGCTGACGGCACGCGCCAAGGGCCTGGCGGAGCGGCGCGTCCTCTACGGCCACGTGTTCCGCAACGCCATGCTGATCGTGATCGCGGGCTTTCCCGCGGCACTGCTCTCGATGCTGTTCACCGGCGCCTTGCTGATCGAGATCATCTTCTCGCTCGATGGGTTGGGCCTGCTCAGCTACGAGGCGGCGATCAACCGCGACTACCCGATCATCTTCGCGACCCTCTACTTCTTCACCCTGGTGGGCCTGCTGCTGCGCCTGTTCTCCGACCTGACCTATGTCCTGGTCGACCCGCGCATCGACTTCGCCAAGGTGCGGGTGTGAGCGTGCCGCCCAGCCAGCGCTGGCTGTCGCCCCTGAACCGGCGCCGGCTCGCCCAGTTCAGGGCGAACCGGCGCGGCTATGTCTCCTTCTGGCTGTTCCTCGTCGTGTTCGCGATCTCGCTCTGTGCCGACCTGATCGCCAACGACCGCCCGCTCCTGGTCCGCTATGACGGCCGGTTCTACTTCCCGACCGTGGTGTCCTACCCCGAGACCGAGTTCGGCGGGCTGTTCGAGACCGAGGCCGACTATAACGACCCGGCCGTGATCGAGCTGATCGAGGAGAAGGGCTGGATCCTGCAGGCCCCGGTGCCCTATCGCTACGACACCATCGTGCTGGGCGTGGAGCGGGCACCTTCGCCGCCGTCGAAGCAGAACTGGCTGGGCACCGACGACCAGTCCCGCGACGTGTTCGCCCGCGTGCTCTATGGCCTGCGCCTGTCGATCCTGTTCGGTCTGACGCTCACGCTGCTCTCCTCGGTGATCGGCATCGCGGCCGGCGCGCTGCAGGGCTATTACGGCGGTGCCGTCGACCTGATCGGCCAGCGCCTGATCGAGATCTGGAGCGGGCTGCCGCTGCTCTACCTGCTGATCATCCTGGCGAGCTTCATCGTCCCGGGCTTCTGGACGCTGCTGATCATCATGCTGATGTTCTCCTGGATGACGCTGGTCGACATCGTCCGCGCCGAGTTCTACCGCGCCCGCACCCTCGACTATGTCCGCGCCGCCCGCGCACTCGGCGCCACCGACCTCACCGTGATGCGCCGGCACATCCTGCCGAATGCCATGGTCAGCTCGCTGGCGCTGCTGCCATTCGTCCTGTCCGGTGCGCTCACCACGCTCACCGCCCTGGACTTCCTGGGCTTCGGCCTGCCGCCGGGCTCGCCGTCCCTGGGCGAGCTCCTGGCGCAGGGCAAGAACAACCTCCAGGCCCCCTGGCTCGGCATCACCGGCTTCCTGGTGACCGCGGTGATCCTCACCCTGCTGATCTTCACCGGCGAGGCGGTGCGCGACGCGTTCGACCCGCGCAAGACAATGGGGGACAGCGCCTGATGCCGCTCCTGGAGGTGCAGGACTTGGCCGTGCGCTTTCGCGGCAGCGAGGGCGAGGTGACAGCAGTGGACGGGGTGTCGTTCACGCTGGACCGGGGCGAGACCCTGGCGCTGGTCGGCGAGAGCGGCTCGGGCAAGTCGGTGACGGCACTCTCGATCCCGCAGCTCCTGCCCTATCCCAAGGCGTTCCACCCGGCGGGCTCGATCGTCCTGGACGGCCAGCAGATGGTCGCAGCAACCGAGCCCGTGCTGCGCGAGCTGCGCGGCAAGCGGATCGGCATGATCTTCCAGGAGCCGCTCACCTCGCTCAATCCCCTGCACACCGTCGAGCGGCAGATCGGCGAGGTCCTCCAGCTCCACGAGGGCCTGCGCGGCGACGCGCTGCGCCGGCGCATCCTGGAACTGCTGCACCAGGTGCGCATCCGCGACCCGGAATCCCGCTTAAGCAGCTATCCGCACCAGCTCTCGGGCGGCCAGCGCCAGCGGGTGATGATCGCGATCGCGATCGCCTGCCGGCCGGACTTGCTGATCGCCGATGAGCCCACCACCGCGCTCGACGTCACCGTCCAGGCGGCGATCCTGAAGCTCCTGCGCGAGCTGCAGGCCGAGATGGGCATGGCGGTCCTGCTGGTCAGCCACGACCTCGCCGTGGTGCGCAAGGTGGCGCAGCGCGTCGCCGTGATGCGCCACGGCCGGATCGTCGAGCAGGGGCCGCTGGAGCAGGTCATGGAACGGCCGCGCCATCCCTACACCCAGGAGCTGATGGCGGCGGAGCCCAAGGGGCCCCCGGCCAGCCGCGACCCCGCCGCCCCGACCCTGGTCGAGACGCCCGGCCTGAACGTCGCCTTCCCGCTGGGCGGCGGCTGGCTGCGCAAGCCGCGCGAGGTGATCCACGCGGTGCGGGACGTCGCCTTGCGCATCCAGGCCGGTTCGACGCTGGGTGTGGTCGGCGAGAGCGGCTCGGGCAAGACCACGCTGGGCCTGGCGCTGCTGCGGCTGGTAGGCTCCTCCGGCCCGATCGTGGTGCAGGGCGAGGCGATCGACGGCCTGCCGCGCGACGAGGTGCGCCGGCTGCGCCAGAAGCTCCAGATCGTGTTCCAGGACCCGTTCGGCTCGCTCAGCCCCAGGCTCAGCGTGGGCGAGATCGTGGGCGAGGGGCTGGACATCCACAAGCTCTGCCCGTCTGGCGACGCCCGGCGCGCCCTTGTCGCCCAGGCCCTGGAGGAGGTGGGCCTGGACCCCGCCACCATGGACCGCTACCCGCACGAGTTCTCCGGCGGCCAGCGCCAGCGGATCGGCATCGCCCGGGCCCTCGTGCTGGATCCGGCCTTCATCGTGCTGGACGAGCCGACCTCGGCCTTGGACGTGTCGATCCAGGTGCAGATCATTCAGCTCCTGAAAGGCCTCCAGGAACGCCGCGGCCTGACCTTCATGTTCATCAGCCACGACCTGCGCGTGGTCCGCGCGATC
>NZ_WUJP01000649.1 GCF_009806515.1 Geminicoccus flavidas
GCGCACGAGGTTGTGGTGATGAAGGACGGCCGGATCGTGGAGGCCGGCCCCACCGAGCAGGTCATGACCCGACCGGCCGAGCCCTACACCCAAGCCCTGCTGCGCGCCGCGGTCGACCTGGAGTCGGTCGACTAGCAGCCGTCCGGGACGCTTGTCCCGGAGAACGGCCAGGGCAAGGGCTCAGGACGCCCTTTCGGCGCGCGTGGCGCTGCCGGCAAGCCACGCGACCAGCGCCTGCTCGGCGGTGGCCTGTAGCTTGCCGCTGAGGTCGCCGATATGGCGATCAGCTATGCCGCGTCCACGGAGAAGGCGGAGGTGGTCGTTCAGGACTGCGGAAGACCGGCGTGCTCGCCGTCGCGATAAGGAGCGACCAGGCCGAGCCGTCGCCCGCCCCGTCCCTGATCCATGCCGTGGCCGCCGAATTCGGCAGGCTCGACATCCTCGTGAACAACCTGTCCATTGCCGTCCAGGGCGTCAGGGTCGGCGATCCCAAAGCCAATGCCGACGGACTCGACCGCCAGTGGCACATCAACGTGCTGGGCGTTGTGGCGGCGACGGTCTGCTTCCTCGCCGGCCCGAACGCCGGCTACATCATCGGCGGCATCCTGGATATCGCCGGCGGCTACCAGATCTGAGCGACGACCGACGTCTCGGCGGATCCCACGGCAGTCACGTCCACCATTCCACCGGCCCCGACAGCGGACTGGAGCCGAATAGTTTCGCTGCCAGCGCAGCCTCGTGCTAATGTGCGCGATCGTTTCCTATCTCGGGTCTAGTACAGTCCAGCAATCGCGATTTGCACAAACGAACCCGAGACCGCAGGAAATCTGAGCAAAAGCAATTGGTTGAGATGAGAGCACGGCTTGCGGACCGCGCAGGATCCGCAAGCCGTGGCCGCCTTAGTGGTTGCGGCGCGGCGTGCCGTAGGTCTCGATGACCTTCAGGTAGAGGGTCGCCGGCTCCATGCAGGCACCCGTCGAGAGCTGGCCGACCGTCTGCCGGTACAACTCCTGCCACGGCGTCTGCGACGGCGGCTGCTTGGGCGGGTTGGCCTCCCAGGCCTTGCGGCGCTCGGCCATCTCCTCGGCCGAGATCAGGACGTCGAGGCGGCTCTTGTTCATGTCCAGCCGCACCTTGTCGTTGGTGCGGATGAGCGCGAGGTTGCCGCCCACCGCCGCTTCCGGCGAGGCGTTCAGGATGGACGGGCTGTCCGCGGTGCCGGACTGGCGGCCGTCGCCGATGGTCGGCAGGGCGCGGATGCCCTTCTTCATCAGCTTGGTCGGCGGCCGCATGTTCACCACCTCGGCGGCACCCGGATAGCCCACCGGTCCGCAGTTGCGGATGAACAGGAAGCAGTCCTCGTCGATGTCGAGGCTCTCATCGTCGATCCGGTCGTGATAGTCCTCCGGCCCTTCGAACACGATCGCCCGGCCCTCGAACACGCCGGGGCTCGCCGGGTTCTCCAGGTACTTGGCGCGGAACTCGGGGCTAACCACCGAGGTCTTCATCACCGCCGAATCGAAGATGTTGCCCGACATGATCACGAAGCCCGCCTCCGGCATCAGCGGCTCCTCGTAGGCCCTGATCACCCGGCGGTCCGGCGAGAACGGCACCTTCTCGTGGTTCTCGCCCATGGTCTTGCCGGTGACGGTGATGACGTCGGTGTGGAAGCGGCCGACCTTGATCAGCTCCTTGATCACCGCCGGCACGCCGCCCGCCCGGAAGAACTCCTCGCCCAGGAATTCGCCGGCCGGCTGCATGTTGACCAGCAGCGGCACGTCCTTGGACAGTTCCCAGTCCTTGATGTCGAGCTCCACGCCCATGTGCCGCGCCACCGCAATCACGTGGGGCGGGCAGTTGGTCGAGCAGCCGGCCGCCGCCGCCACCATGACCGCGTTCTCAAACGCCTTGCGGGTCAGCACCTTGGAGGGCTTCAGGTCCTCGTGGACCATGCCTACGATCCGGTATCCGGTCTCGTAGGCCATCTGGCCGCGCTCGCGGTACGGGCCGGGGATCGCGGAGCAGCCGGTGAGCGACATGCCGAGGGCTTCGGCCATGGCGTTCATCGAGGATGCCGTGCCCATGGTGTTGCAGTGGCCGACCGAGGGGGCCGACGCGCAGGTCATGTCCATGAACTCGTCGACGCTGATCTCGCCCTTGGCCAACATCTGCCGGGCATGCCAGACGACCATGCCGGAGCCGGCGAGCTTGCCGTCATACCAGCCGTTCAGCATTGGCCCGCCCGAGAGCACGATCGCCGGCAGGTCGACGGTGGCCGCCCCCATCATCATGGCGCCCACGGTCTTGTCGCAGCCCGTGGTCAGCACCACCCCGTCCAGCGGGTAGCCGTAGAGCACCTCGACCAGGGTCAGGTACTGGAGGTTGCGGTCGAGCATCGCGGTCGGCCGCTTGCCGGTCTCCTGGACCGGATGGACCGGGAACTCGAGCGGGATGCCGCCGGCATCGCGGATGCCGTCCCGCACCCGCGAGGCCAGCTCGACATGGTGGCGGTTGCAGGGGGCGATGTCGGAGCCGGTTTGGGCGATGCCGATGATCGGCTTGCCGGACTGCAACTCGCGGCGGGTCAGGCCGAAGTTGAGGTAGCGCTCCAGATAGAGCGCGGTCATGTCCGGCTCCTTGTAGTCGTCCCACCAGTCCTGGCTGCGCAGTCGCCGCTTGGGACCACTCATTTCGACCATCTCCCGGCTCAAAGGTGCACCGGCTGGGTTTTGGCCGATGGGCGGCGGGTGTGCAACGGGAAGTACGATCATTCCAGACTGCGGGTCCCGATCCCTGGCCCGCTGTGGAGGGAGTGCTGCCATGCAGGCGCTGCATTCCTCCGGCGGGCCTTTGCCGCTGTTCGCGCTCGGCCGGACCCGTTATATCGCCGCAACTTCAGATCACGGCCGGAGAATGGGCATGTCCAGCGGCACCTCGCTGCGCCTGCGCGAAGCGCTCACCTTCGACGACGTGCTGCTGGAGCCGGGCCTGTCCGAGGTCCTGCCGAACATGGTCGACGTGCGCACCAAGATCGCTCCGGACATCGAGCTGGGCATCCCGCTGCTCTCGGCGGCGATGGACACGGTGACCGAGGCGCCCATGGCGATCGCCGTGGCGCAGTTGGGCGGGCTCGGCATCATCCACAAGAACCTCGAGGTCGAGGACCAGGCCAACCAGGTCCGCCAGGTCAAGAAGTTCGAGGCCGGGATGGTGGTCAACCCGATGACCGTGACGCCCAGCACCATGCTCTCCGAGGCGTTGGCGATCATGGAGCGGCACGGCATCTCCGGCCTGCCGGTGGTGGACGGCCCGGCCGGGCGGCTGGTCGGCATCCTGACCAACCGCGACGTCCGCTTCGCCAAGATGACCGACAAGCCGGTCTCCGAGCTGATGACCGCGAAGGACCTGGTGACCGTGCACGAGGGCTTCGAGCGCGCCGAGGCGCTGGAACTCCTGCACCGCTTCCGGATCGAGAAGCTGCTCGTGGTCGACGACGCCTACCGGCTGAAGGGCCTGATCACCGTCAAGGACATCGAAAAGGCCCAGAAATACCCGAACGCGACCAAGGACGCGCAGGGCCGGCTGCGGGTGGGTGCCGCCACCGGGGTGGGCGAGGCCGGGCTGGCCCGTGCGGAGGCGCTGATCGAGGCCGGCGTCGACGTGCTGGTGGTGGACACCGCGCACGGCCATTCCCGCGGCGTGCTGGACGGGGTGAGCGCCATCCGCAAGCTGTCCAACGCCGTTCGCGTGATCGCCGGCAACATCGCCACGGCCGACGGTGCCAAGGCGTTGATCGACGCGGGCGCCGATGCGGTCAAGGTCGGCATCGGGCCGGGCTCGATCTGCACGACCCGGGTGGTGGCCGGGGTGGGCGTGCCGCAGCTCACCGCGATCCTGGATGCCGCCGAGGCCTGCGCTGCCAAGGGCGTGCCGGTGATCGCCGATGGCGGCATCCGTGCCTCCGGCGATCTCGCCAAGGCAGTGGCGGCCGGTGCCGATGCCGCGATGATCGGCTCCATGTTCGCCGGCACCGACGAGAGCCCGGGCGAGGTCCTGCTCTACCAGGGCCGCTCCTACAAGTCCTATCGGGGCATGGGCTCGCTGGGTGCGATGGCGCGCGGCTCGGCCGACCGCTACTTCCAGGCCGAGGTCCGCGAGACGCTGAAGCTGGTCCCGGAAGGCATCGAGGGCCGGGTGCCGTACCGGGGCCCGGTCGGCAACGTGATCCACCAGCTGGTGGGCGGCCTGCGCGCCGCCATGGGCTATACCGGCCTGCGCGCCGCCATGGGCTATACCGGCCAGCCGGACCTGCCGTCGATGCGCAGCAATGCGCGCTTCGTGCGCATCACCAATGCCGGCCTGCGCGAAAGCCATGTCCACGACGTGGCGATTACCCGGGAGGCGCCGAACTACCGGCAGGAATGGTGATGCTGCCAGGTATGCCCGGCGCAACCCTTTCTTACGGATGAGGGACTAGGGTTCCTCCCGAGGCCGCGATGCATGGGCGGCCGGCCGGGATGATCCGTGTGCCGCTCGATACCGCGATCTCGCTCATGCTGCTGGCAGCCTTCGTCGCCGTGATCGGCGGCAGCTGCCTGCTCGCCTCCCTGATCGTCAGGCTCACACCCGAGCTGCCGGCCACGGCGGGAGACGCCGCGCTGGCACAGTCCGGGTCGCCCGCCGGCCGGCTCCCGCCGGTGGCGCCGGACGAGGCGGACGGCGGCCGGGCTGCCGGGCTGGTGGCGACCGATGCGGACGGGCGGATCATCGACGCCGACCAGGTAGCCAGGCGCATGCTCGGCCGCTCCGCCCATGGCGAGCTTCTGGTCGATTTCCTTCCGGAACTGGCCGGTGCCGATGGCGGCCTGCGCGCCCATGTCCATGAGAGCCAGCTCCTGGGCCCGGACGGCGGCGCCTGCCAGGTCGACCTGATGGTCGTGCCCAGGCCGCACGCGGGCTGGCTGGTCGCGATCCGGGACGCTGGCCCGCGCCACCAGCGCCTGAACCGCCTGGAGCAGATGGCGCTGCACGACCCGCTGACCGGCCTGCCCAACCGCGTGCTGTTCGCCGACCGGGCGGAGCAGGCGATGGCGCTGGCCGAGCGCCGCGACGAATCCTGCGCGATCCTCATGCTCGACCTCGACCGGTTCAAGCAGGTCAATGACACGCTCGGTCACGACATTGGCGACCTCCTGCTGCGCGCGGTGGCACCCAGGCTCACCGAGGCGCTGCGCCGCACTGACACGCTGGCGCGCCTGGGCGGCGACGAGTTCGCCGTGCTGCTGCCGCCGCCCACCAGTGCCGACGAGGCGGTCGAGGTGGCGCGCCGGCTGGTGCAGGCGATGCGCCCACAGTTCCTGATCGAGGGCTTCTCCCTGAGCCTGGGTGTGAGCATCGGCATCGCGCTCCGGCCGCGCCACGGCAACGAGCTCGATGGGCTGCTGCGCTCGGCGGACGAAGCCATGTATGCGGCCAAGCGCGACGTGCTGGGCTATGTGCTGGCCGGCCAGCCCCAGGATCTGGGCGTGATCCGGCGCCCGGCGCTGCGTACCGACCTGGAGCGGGCGATTGAGGCGGAGGGGCTCACCATCCATTTCCAGCCGAAGATCGATGCGGCGACCCGCAGCGTGGCCGGGTTCGAGGGGCTCCTGCGCTGGGACCACCCGATCTATGGCCGGCTGCAGCCCGACATGTTCCTGCCCGTGGCGGAGCGGGCGCGGCTCATGGGGCCGCTCACCCGGTTCGTGCTGGACGAGTGCCTGAAGCGGCAGCGCGAATGGCGCGCGCACGGCTATCAGCTGGAGGTGGCGGTCAACCTCGCCAATTTCTGGCCGCGCGACGAGCAACTGATCGACCATGTCCGCCGGGCACTGGCGAGTTGGGGCACCGCACCGGCCGAGCTCACGCTCGATGTCACCGAGGGTTCGATCATGGCCGATCCGGAGCGTAGCCGGCAGCAGCTGCAGCGGCTGCGCGAGCTGGGCTGCCGGGTGGCGATGGACGATTTCGGCACGGGCTATTCCTCCCTCACCCATCTGCAGCGCCTGCCGCTCGACGAGATCAAGGTCCATCGCAGCTTCGTGGCGCCGCTGGAGGAGGCCGACGGGCCGGCCCAGGTTGTCCTGCGCTCGATCGTCGGCATCGCGCACGGGCTGGGCCTGGTGACCACGGCGGAGGGCGTGGAAAGCGAGCAAGTCGCCCGCTCGGTGGCGGAACTCGGCTGCGAGCGGCTCCAGGGCTTCCTGATCGCGGCACCCATGGGGGCGGAGGAGTCGCTGGCATGGCTGCATCGCTGGGCGCCGGGCGTGAGCCGTGCGGCAGCCTGAGGTCGGGCTGGCGCGGAGCCGGTCCGCTCGGTCAGGCCGCCAGCGCTGGATGGTCCGCCAGCACCTGATGGACGAATGGATCGGCGCTGTCGGGCTCTGGGCAGCCGGTCATCCATTCCGGGCATTGGGCCAGGCAAGAGGCCTTGTGCTCGCGGCGCCAGGCGAGCGGGCACCAGTCGCTGCTGCCGGCCGGCAGGATCGAATCGAACGCGCTGAAATAGCGGGCCGGCACGCTCCGGCCGTTCAGGAGTTGGATCGTGGCAGTGGCGGCACCGTACTCGCCTTCCTCGAACCAGTGCAGGCGCACGAGGTCGCGCGGCGACGGCGCGTACAGTGCCAGGCCAGCCGCGAGACGGCCGGGTGCCTCGACCAGGCGCGGATAGCTGAAGCCCGGGACGGCGACCCGGCGGACGCCATGGAGGATCGCCGGGAACAGCTCGTCATCGACGACCTCGCGATCGACCACCCGGGCGAGCACGTCCCGGTCCATCAGCGTGCCGTAGAAGAAGAACCAGTCCGGCAATATCCCAACCCTCGTCCGCCGACGACAAGCGACTCCCTGGCACAAGGTGCCGGTCCCAGGAGCTAGGGATGCCGCTCCCCCATGTCCAGACCCGCGCCGGTGATGGTACCGCAAGGCCGTCATGACCAGCAGGTGGCCAGCCGGTCTCCTGCAGGATCACGCGTTGCTGGCAGCAGCTTGCGGCCCTCTCCGCTCGTCATGCCCGTTCGAGCCTCGCGGCTGTCCTGGTTGGTGGTCGAAAGCGCCAAGCTCGCAGCTCCGGTACCTGGACCGCAGCTTGCTGTGGTGGTCGGTCGATCCGCTCGTCCAGTTCGACGAGGCGCAGCCGTTGGAACGGTGAGGTACAGTGCGGCGATGAAGACGTGCGCGATGTTTCGGTGCCGGCTGTGACGTGGAGCAGTTCGAGCAAGAATGGGTCACGATGCCAGCGGCGGCCTGCAGGCGCACCGCGTTCTCCGAACGGCGGAAGAAGTGACCGATGCGCAGGTGCTGCTTCAACCAGCGGGAGAACAGTTCGATCCGGCCGCCGGCGCAGCAGGCGCCGGCTCCATCCCTGCAAGGGCAGCCGTCAAGAGACGGCCGCGGGCGGTGTTGAAGCCGGGGCGGATCAAGGTCGCGTCGAGCAGCCGCAACTCTTCTTTGGCCATGCGTGCCTTGCACGGCGAAGGGTTGGCCAAGAGGGCCGGAACCAGCGCCTCGACCGGGGCCGACGAGCGGCCGGCATTGGCATCAGCAAAAGTGGAACGTCGCACTGGAATGATCCTGCGTCATCCGGGCGCCTCGGCATGAACGGCAGGGACCGCCTCAATGTCACGCAGGCCACGCGCCGGCAGGAGTTGCGTCAGAAGGGGTGCCGCCAGATGCGCGCGCTCAAGGTGCGGTGGCTCTTGTCCCTCCGGTTCGTCCTGACCGCACGGTCGAACACGCCCCGACTTGCTGTGACAGGATCGCGAACAACGTAACCTGTACCCGCATGACGTCGATCCCCACGCGCGACCAGAACGCCTGCGAAGATGCCTGATCCTGAGTGGAATCAATGCCATGCACCCTGGCGAGCTTCTGCGGACCGGATAGCCGTGGTCGAGCCTCGGCCATGACGAGCGGAGGAAGAACGGCCGTTCAGCCGATCACCTTCAACCACTGGCAGCTTGGCCCGCCGGTCGTCCTGGACAGGAGGCCCCTGCCTCCCGCCCGCGTCAGTCTAGTGCCAGCAGGGCAGCGACCCGGTCGGCCAGAGCTGGGCTAGCGGTGAGGCCCGGGCTCTCGATCCCCAGCAGGTTGACCAAGCCCGGGATGCCGTGATCGTCCGGCCCCTGGATCAGGAAGTCCTCGGCCACCGATCCGGCCGGGGAGAGCTTCGGCCGGATACCGGCATAGCCCGGCTCCAGGGCACCTGCGGGCAGGCCCGGCCAGTAGCGGCGGATCGCGTCGTAGAACACCTCGGCCCGGCGCGGGTCAACCGTGTAGTCGATCGACTCGACCCATTCCGTGTCCGGCCCGAACCGGGCCCGGCCGCCCAGGTCGAGCGTGACATGGACGCCCAGCCCGGCCTTTTCCGGCATCGGGTAGATCAGGGTGGAAAACGGCGAGCGGCCGGTCAGGACGTAATAGCTGCCCTTACACAGATAACCCTGGCGCTGGCTGCTGGCGGGCAGGCCCACGGTCCTGCGGGTCAGGGCCGGAGCATCCAGCCCAGCGCTGTTCACCACGATTCGGGCCTGCAGCGCCATCGGCTCCTGTCCGCCAGTCTCGACCACGATCCCGTCGGCCGTCGCTTCCAGCCGGTTCACCGGCGTCTCGAAGCACAGCACGGCGCCATGGTTTTCGGCATCACCCTGATAAGCCAGCATCAGGCCGTGGCTGTCGATGATCCCGGTAGTCGGCGACCAGAGCGCGGCGGTGGCCTTGAGCTGCGGCTCCTGGTCCATCGCCTGGCGGCCGGTCCGCCATTCCAGCGCCACGCCGTTGGCGGCAGCCTTGGCGTGGAGTTCGTGCAGCTTGGCCTCTTCCGGAGCGTTGGTCGCCACGATCAGCTTGCCGCAGCGCCGATGGGGAACGCCCCGCTCCTCGCAGTAGCGATACAGGAAGCGGTTGCCGGCGACGCAGGTGGCGGCCTTCAGGCTGCCGGTCGGGTAGTAGATGCCGGCATGGATGACCTCGCTGTTGCGCGAGCTGGTCTCGGTGCCGATCGCGTCGGCCTTCTCCAGCACCAAGACCTCGCGGCCGGCCATGGCGAGCCTGCGGGCGACCGCGAGGCCCACCACGCCCGCACCGATGACGACGGCATCCACCTGTTCCATGGCGTTCAGTCCTCGACGATCCGGCGCAGTCCCGCCGGATCCAGCCCGAGCGAGGCGCCCGCGGCCAGGATGTCGCTCAGCGACTTGGGATCGATCGGCACGCCCTCGGCCGCCCGCTTCGCGCGGGCCAGGTTCTCCGGGTCGCCCGGCATCAGCACTGCCTCGAAGCCGGGAGCCGGCGGCGAGGCCTTGATCCAGTCGATCACTGCCTGCACCTCGGCGCGCATTGCTTCCAGGTCGCCGAACACGGCTGGGTCGACCAGCAGCGAGAGCATCGAGTTGACGATGCCGTCCAGCCGCTCGTGATGCGGGGCGATGGTCTGCCCGCCGATCAGTGCCGCACCCAGGACCTCGCAGAAGATCGCCAGACCCGAGCCCTTGTGCAGGCCGAAGGAGAGCAGCGCCCCCTTACGGGTGTCGACATAGGTGGTGGGATCGGTGGTCGGCCGGCCCTCTGCGTCGATCAGCACGCCCTCCGGCACCGGCACGCCCTTGTTGCGCGCCACCCGCGCCTTGCCGAACGCGATGGCCGAGGTGGCCATGTCCAGCAGCAGCATGGGCTTGCCGTCGGCGCCGGGCACCGCCACGCAGAACGGATTGGTGCCGAGCCGGGCATCGGAGCAGCCGAACGGCGCCTGCAGCGGGTCATGATCGGCGACGTTGACGAAATGGAGCGAGACCAGCCCTTCGGCGGCACACTGCTCGGCCCAGAAGCCGATCCGGCCGACATGGCTGGCATTGCGCAGGCCGACCACGGCACAGCCCAGCTGCTTCGCCCGCTCGGCACCCAGCCGCATCGCATCGCGCGCCATGGTCTGGCCGAAGCCGCGCCCGCCATCGACCAGCAGCACCGCACCCACGTCGCGCAGCACCTTGAGCGACTGGTTCGGGACCAGTAGGCCGGCCCGGCAGTTCTTCACATAGTCCGGCAGCATGCCGACGCCGTGGCTGTCATGGCCGGTCAGGTTAGACATGACCAGATGGTCGGCCACCGCCTTGGCCTCGTCCGGGCTGGAGCCGGTGGCCGCGACGATGGTGGAAGCTAGCCGGTGCAGCCGCTCGGCCGCGATGTTGGGCAAGGTCGGACACTCCTCGATCCGCCCGGGCTGGGCGGTGCCGGCACGGAGCAAGCACGCCTTCCGGGCGCGGGGCCTGTGCCTAGCACGGCTGTCACCGGACGGGAAACGCCGCAGCGAGCCGGTCCAGGAGGATGCGCTGCAGGCCCGCCGGGGCCGCGACCAGGCCCTTGTGCGTGGGCTGCTCGCCGTCGTAGCGGACCTGCGTCCCGTCGGGCTCGGCTAGGCGGATGCCGACCTCGCGCAGGATCACGTCGGCCGCGGCGATGTCCCAGTCATTGGTGCGCCTGAGCGTGACATAGGCGTCGAACCGACCGGCCGCGACGAAGGCCAGCTTCAGCGCCAGCGAGCCCAGCATGGTCCAGACGGCGTCCGGTGCCAGCCAGGCGAGTGGCCGCTTGCGCACCTCGGTCCGGCTGGCGGCGATGCGTGGCTGCGCGATCGGCCCTTCGGCCAGGCGGGGCAGGAGCTGGCCGTTGAGGAAGGCGCCCTGGCCCGCCACCGCCTCGAACGTCTCACCGGTCGCCGGGTTGGCGACGATGCCCATCACCGGCTGTTGGTCGACCAGATAGCCGATACAGATCGAGAACTCCGGCTTGCCCTCGGCAAAGGAGCGGGTGCCGTCGATCGGGTCCACCACCCAGCAGCCCCGCCCGGTCAGCCGCGAACGGTCGTCCGCGGTCTCCTCCGAAAGCCAGGCCTCGCCCGGCCGGCGCAGCCGCTCGTGCAGGAGCCGGTCGATCGCAACATCCGCCTCGGTGACGATCTGGCCGGGCCCCTTCTCCCAGCTCCCGACCGCTGCCCGGAAGTTGCGCATCGCAATGGCGCTGGCCTCGGGCAGGACGGCACGCGCACGACCCAGGATCTCCGCGAGGTCGATCTCGGTGGTCATCCGCATTCCTTCCGCGCACGAGGTCCTGGCCAGCAGAACCCGCGAGCACGGCGCCGGCTCCACGCCCTGGCGGTCAGCCTTACTTCCAGATCGGCCGGCCGCTGCCCGGCAGGCCGTAGCTGGCCCATTTGCGCGAAACCTCCTCGATCACGTCCTGGTCCATCCGGATCTCCTCCCCCCACTCGCGCTTCGTCTCCGGCGGCCATTTGTCGGTGGCATCGATCCCGAGCTTGCCGCCGAGGCCTGATTCCGGCGAGGCGAAGTCCAGATAGTCGATGGGCGTGTGCTCCAGGATGGTGAGGTCACGGGATGGGTCGGACTTGGTCGAGATGGCCCAGATCACGTCCTTCCAGTCGCGCGCGTTGATGTCGTCGCCGACCACGATCACGTATTTGGTGTACATGAATTGGCGCAGATAGGACCAGACACCCATCATGATCCGCTTGGCATGGCCAGGATAGGCCTTGCGGATCGAGACCACCGCCACGCGATAGGAGCAGCCCTCCGGTGGCAGCCAGAAGTCGACGATCTCGGGGAACTGGAGCTGCAGGAGCGGCAGGAACACGTCGTTTAGGGCTTCGCCCAGCACGGACGGCTCGTCCGGCGGCCTTCCGGTGAAGGTCGAGAGATAGATCGGGTCGCGCCGCATGGTGATGGCGCTGACATGGAAGACCGGGAAGCGCTCCACTGAGTTGTAGTAGCCGGTATGGTCGCCGTAGGGTCCCTCGTCGGCCAGTTCGTCCAGCGAGACATGGCCCTCGATCACGATCTCCGCACTGGCCGGCACCTTCAGCGGCACGCTCACGCAGTCGACCAGCTCGACCCGACGGCCACGCAGGAGGCCAGCGAACTGGTACTCCGACACGGTGTCCGGGACCGGGGTGACGGCAGCGAGCGTGGTGCCGGGGTCGGCACCGATCACCGCGGCGGCCGGCAAGGGCTCGCGCTTGGCCTGCTTCCAGCGGTGATGGTGCTGGGCACCGCCGCGGTGCTTCAGCCAGCGCATGATCGTGCTGTTCCGGCCCGTCACCTGCATCCGGTAGATGCCGAGGTTGAAGCTGTCCTCCCGCGCGTCCGACGGGCCCTTGGTGACCACCAGCGGCCAGGTGATCAGGGGTGCGGGCTCGCCCGGCCAGCAGGTCTGGATCGGCAGCCGGCCGAGGTCGATGCGCTCGCCCTGGAGCACCACCTCCTGGCAGGGCGCGTGGCGGACGGTCTTGGGCCGCATCGCCAGTGCCGCCTTGGCCAAGGGCATCAGCTCCATCGCCTCCCGCAGGCCCTTGGGCGGTTCCGGTTGCTTGAAGAAGGCCAGGGTCTTGCCGAGCTCGGTCAGCTCGTGCGGCTCCTTGCCCATGCCCCAGGCCACCCGCTCGACCGTGCCGAACAGGTTCACCAGCACCGGCATCGAGGAATCGATCACGTTCTCGAACAGGACGGCCGGGCCGCGCTCGGCGAGCAGGCGGGTCTGGATTTCGGTCATCTCCAGGACCGGGGAGACCGGCGTCTTGACCCGGACCAGGCGCCCGCGCGCTTCCAGATGCGCGATGAAGTCGCGCAGGCTTTCGAAGGCCAAGGGGCTCAGGCCTCCTTCCACTTGATCGAGCAGCCCATGGACGGGACCTGCTCGGCCGGAGCCTGGCCAGTCTCTGCCACCTGCTTCATGGCGAGGAACAGCTCGCGCTTGGCGTCGGGCGAACCCGCCTGCCGGCCGGAACTGTCCAGGCGGCCGCGGTAGCGGAGCTTCAGCTCCTTGTCGAAGCCGAAGAAGTCCGGCGTGCAGACAGCGCCATAGGCCCTGGCCACGTCCTGGCTCTTGTCATGCAGGTAGGGGAAGCCCAGGCGGTGCTGCTCGGCGAAGCGCTGCATGCTGGGAAAGTCGTCGTCCGGATAATGCACGGCATCGTTGCTGCAGATCGCGATCGTGCTGACACCCAGCCCCTTCAGCTCCGCCGCGTCACGGACCAGTCGGTCGATGATCGCCTTCACATAGGGACAGTGGTTGCAGATGAAGGCCACCAGCGTCCCGTTCGGGCCGGCGAGGTCGGCCAGGCTCTTCATGCCGCCATCGACGTCCTTCAGGGTGAAGGACGGGGCGGCAAAGCCGAGTTCGCCCGGTGGCGTGGTAAGGGACGGCATGCTGGTTCCTCCACTGCATCGTCGGCGCGACCCTGATATGGATGCCGCACACCGGACAGGGCAACGGGGAACGGGATGACGCCGCCTGGGAAAACGCGGACGCGCGAGCTTTACGCTTGGGCGCTGTTCGACTGGGCGACCTCGCCGTTCGCGGCGATCGTGGTGACCTTCGTGGTCGCGACCTATGTTGCCAAGGCGGTGGCACCCTCCGAGGTCGAGGGCCAGGCGGCCTGGGGCTGGGCGATGAGCGCGTCCGCCCTGGTGGCGGCCGTGCTGGGCGTGGTGGTCGGCGCAATCACCGATGCCGGCGGCCCGCGCAAGCCGTGGCTGTTCGCCTGCGTGGTGCTCCAAGCTGCCGGCACGGCGGCGATCTGGTTCATCCTGCCCGACCCGTCCATGCTGCTCCTGGCTCTCGTGGTCGTGGCGCTGGCCAATCTCGGCAGCGAGCTCGGCAACGTGTTCAACAACGCGATCCTGGCCGACCTGGCTCCGCCTGGCCGGCTCGGCGGCTGGTCCGGGTTCGGCTGGGGCCTGGGCTATGCGGGCGGCCTGGTCTGCCTGGTGCTGGCGCTGGTCCTGTTCCTCCAGCCCGAGATCCCGGCGTTCGGCCTGGACAAGGAGACCATGGCCCATGTCCGGATCGTGGGGCCGCTGGTGGCGCTGTGGCTGGTCCTGTTCTCGCTGCCCCTGTTCCTGACCGTGCGCGACCGCCCAGGTGCGGCCCTGCCCGACCGGCGCATCGTCCGCGCCAGCATCCGCAACCTGCGCGCCTCGCTGCAGGACGTGCTGCGCGACCGGACGCTGGCCCTGTTCCTCTTGGGGGCGATGCTCTGGGCAGACGGCCTCGCCACCCTGTTCGCACTGGGCGGGATCTATGCCGCCGGCACGTTCGGCATGAGCCTGGCCGAGGTGCTGCGCTTTGGCATCGTCCTGAACGTGACCGCCGGGATCGGTGCCTGGGTGTTCGCCCGGATGGACGACCGGCTGGGCGGCAGACGCACCATCCTGGCGGGGCTGGTTGGGCTGATCGCCTGCGGCCTAGGCGCACTGCTGGCGCCGAGCCAGCTGGCGTTCGAGATCGCCGGTGCGGCGCTCGGCCTGTTCGTCGGGCCGGTGCAGAGCGCCACCCGCTCGACCATGGCGCGGCTCGCCCATCCGGAGCGCCGGGCCGAGCTGTTCGGCATCCTGGCCCTGACCGGGCGGGCGACCGCGTTCCTGGGGCCGATGCTGGTGGCGATCCTGACCACGCTGAGCGGCAGCCAGCGGATCGGGATGGCGCCGATCCTGCTGTTTTGGCTGGCGGGCGCGATCCTGCTGACGCGCCTTCCGCTCGCCCACCTGCCGATCAATGGCGGAAGTGGCGCATCCCGGTCGTGACCATGGCGATGCCGGCCTGGTCGGCAGCCGCGATCACCTCGGCGTCTTCTGGTCGGCAGCCGCGATCACCTCGGCGTCTTTGACCGAGCCACCCGGCTGGATCGCGGCGACGGCACCGCCCTCGATCGCGATCAGCAGGCCGTCGGGGAAGGGGAAGAACGCGTCCGAGGCGACGACGCAGCCATGGGCATTGCCGCCGGCGCGGGCGCGCTCCACCGCGATCCTGGCTGCGTCCACCCGAGAGGTCTGGCCGCCGCCGATGCCGACCGTGGCACGGTCCTTGGCCAGCACGATCGCGTTCGACTTGACGTGCTTGGCGATAGTGAAGGCGAACAGGAGGTCGGCGCGCTCCCGCTCGGTTGGTGCCCGCTTGGTCACCGGGGTGAGCGTAGTCGATGCGATCGGGCTGATGTCCTCGTCCTGGATCAAAAAGCCGCCATCCACCGAGCGGAAGGTCCGGCGCGGTCGATCCGGTGCCGGCATGCCCGGGGTCAGGAGCAGGCGCAGGTTCTTCTTGCGGGCGAACACGGCCTTGGCGGCGTCGTCCGCGCCGGGCGCGATCACCACCTCGGTGAAGATGTCGGTCACCGCCTCGGCGGCAGCGGCGTCGATCGGGCGGTTGAAGGCGACGATCCCGCCGAATGCGCTGGTCGGATCCGACGCCAGCGCCTTGCGGTAGGCGTCCAGCAGGCTCTCGCCCAGGGCGGCACCGCAGGGATTGGCGTGCTTGACGATCACGCAGGCCGGCTCGGTGAACTCGGCCACGCAGTTCCAGGCGGCGTCGGTGTCAGCGATGTTGTTGTAGCCGAGCTCCTTGCCCTGGACCTGGACGGCGGCGCCCACGCCCGGCACGGAAGGGTCGCTGACATAGAAGGCCGCCTGCTGGTGCGGGTTTTCGCCATAGCGCAGGGCCTGCTTCAGGCGGCCGCCGAGGGGGAGCTGCGGCAGGGGTGCGGCGTCGTCGGCCTGGCGGGACAACCAGGCGGTGATCGCGGCGTCATAGGCGCCGGTCGAGGCATAGGCTTCCAGCGCCAGACGGCGGCGGGTGGCAAGTGTGGTGCCGTCATGGGCCGCAAGCTCGGCGGTCACCCGCTCGTACTGGGCGGGGTCGGTGACGACCGTGACCGCCTCATGGTTCTTGCAGGCGGCGCGCACCATGGCAGGACCGCCGATGTCGATGTTCTCGATGCACTCGGCAAAGCCCGCACCCGAGGTGACTGTGGCCTCGAACGGGTAGAGGTTCACGATCAGGAGATCGATCGGCTCGATGCCATGCGCCGCCATCTGCCGGCGATGCTCGTCATCCTCGCGCAGTCCCAGCAGGCCGCCATGGATCTTCGGGTGCAGGGTCTTGACCCGGCCATCCAGGATCTCGGGATGGCCGGTGACCTCGGAGACGTCGGTCACCTCGAGCCCGGCCTCGCGCAGCGCCCGGGCGGTGCCGCCGGTGGAGAGCAGGTGCACGCCCTTGCCAGCTAGGGCCGTGGCGAAGGCGACGAGTCCGGTCTTGTCGCTCACCGAGAGCAGGGCGGAGCGGATCGGCACGACGTCCATGAGGCGAATGTCCAGTAGCGGCGGAAGGTCAGGAGACGCGGCGCAGGCGCGCTGCATAGAAGCCGTCCATGCCACCATCGTCGGCGATGTGGCAGGGCAGGGTGCGCAAGTCGCCCTGGCCGTCGATGCACTGCTCCAGGCCGGGCAGCTCGTCTTGTGCCAGCGGGACGCGCTCGAAGCCCTGGTTGCGCTCCAGGAAGCGCTCGACCTGGACCGACCCTTCCTCGGGCTGAAGCGAGCAGACCGCGTAGACCAGGAGCCCGCCCGGCTCGGTCACCCGGGCGGCACCGTCCAGGAGGCGTGCCTGCAGGTCCATGGTCCGGGTGACGTCGAAAGCGCGCTTGTGCCAGGCGACGTCTGGGTGACGCCGGATCGTGCCGGTCGCGGTGCAGGGCGCATCCAGCAGGACGCGCGGCCAGCGCCGGCTCTCGGGCAGGAGGGCCGCGTCGCCCACCACCACCTCGGCCTCCAGCCGCAGGCGGCGCAAGTTCTGGCGCAGGCGCTCCGCCCGGTTCGGATCCTGCTCGACCGCGGTGACTTGCGCATGGGCAGATGCGAGCTGGGCGGTCTTGCCGCCCGGTGCCGCGCACATGTCGAGGACCGGCAGCCCCTTCACTTGGCCCAGCAGGCGGGCGGGCAGGCTGGCCGCCAAGTCCTGGACCCAGAAGCGCCCCTCGCCATAGCCCTTCAGCCGCTCGATCTGGCCGCTGTTGGGCATGCGCACCGTGCCGCCGGGCATCGGCTTGCCGCCCAGGATCTCGGCGAGCGAGGCGGCATCGTCGCGGGCCGACAGGTCCAGCGGCGGCTCCTGCATGTGGGCTTGGGCGATCGCCGACGCGGTGGGCTCGCCATAGGCCTCCACCCAGGAATACCAGAGCCATTCCGGCGTGTTGAGCCGTCCGCCGTCCTGCTCGGCCAGGATCGCCTGGCCCTCCTCGGCCACCTTGCGCAGGATCGCGTTGATCATGCCGCGCTCGCGGTCCAGCGGGCCATAGGCGAGCTGGACGGTGGCGGACAGGGCGGCATGGGCGGGGGTGCCCAGGAACAGGAGCTGGGCAGCACCCAGGCGCAGCAGGTGCAGCGCCCGCGACTTCTGCGGCGGGAAGCGCCAGAAGCGCGCCAGCACGTCGTCGATCTGGCCCTTGTGGCGCAGCACGGTCGCGACCAGGACCCGGGTGAACGCCCGGTCGCGCGGATCCAGATGGTTCAGTCCGCGATGGAGCGCCAGCGCGTCGTCCATGGTCCGCCAGCTCTGGCCGAGCACCGCGTCCAGGATGTCGAGCGCGATCATCCGGGCATCTGGCCCGCCGGTGCGCGAGCGGCCGGCGGTCGAGCGGTCGTCCGGCCGGACCCAGGCGTTGCGATGCGATGGGGCGACGTAGTGGGGTCGATCAGCCACGGGGCAGGCCTGCCAGGGATTGGGTGATCAAAGAGCGCGTGGCAGCAACACCGTAGAGGGCGGCGAAGTTGCCGAAGCGCGGCCCCTGGCTCTGGCCGAGCAGCACTTCGTAGAGGGCGGAGAACCAAGCGCGCAGCGGCTCGAACCCGTGATTCTTGCCGATCGCATAGACCTCGTTCTGGATCACCTCGCCGTCCGTCCCCTCGGGCAGGGTGGCCAGCACGTCATGCAGTTCCTGGAGGGCTGCGCGCTCCTGCTCGGTGGGCTGGCGGTACTTCTTCTCGGGCTTCACGAAGTCCTGGTAGTAGGCGACCGCGTGCTCGACGAGCTTCGCCAGCTCCGGTGCCGTCTCCGGCGTGGTGCCCGGCGCGTACTGGCTGATATAGCCCCAGATCACCTGCGGCTCCTCGGCATTCACCACCGAGGCCAGGTTCAGCAGCATGGCGAAGCTGATTGGCAGCCGGGTCACCACCGGCTCGCCGGCATGGATGTGCCAGACCGGGTTGCCGAGCTTCGCCTTGTCGTCCTGGTCGGGAAAGGCCTCCAGAAGCTGCTGGTACTCGTCGACGTGCTTGGGGATCACATCGAAATAAAGGCGCTTGGCGGCCTTGGGATCACGGTAGAGGAAGAGCTGCAGGCTTTCCGGGGTGGCGTAGCGCAGCCACTCGTCGATGGTGAGCCCGTTGCCCTTGGACTTGCTGATCTTCTGGCCGTGCTCGTCGAGGAACAGCTCGTAGGTCAGGTTCTCGGGCGGCACGCCCCCCAGCGCCCGGCAGATCTGCGAGCCGAGCTTGACCGAATCGATCAGGTCCTTGCCCGACATCTCGTAGTCGACATCCAGCGCATACCAGCGCATCGCCCAGTCGGCGCGCCACTGCAGCTTGCAGTTGCCGCCGGTGACCGGGACCTCGGTGAGCGTGCCGTCCTCGTCGCGGAACACGACCGTGCCGGCGTCCCGCTTCACCTCCTCGATCTTCACCTGGAGGATCTTCCCAGACTTCGGCGAGCGGGGCAGGAACGGGCTGTAGGTGGCGGCACGCTCGGCACCCAGGATCGGGGTGACGATCCGGACCAGCTCGTCATGGACCTCCAGCGCGCGCAGCAGCGCCTGGTCGAACCGGCCGGAGCGGTAGAGCTCGGTGGCGGACTGGAAGCTGTAGGCGAAGCCGAACCGGTCCAGGAACGCGCGCAGCCGGGCGTTCATGTGGTGCCCGAAGCTCTCGTGCGTGCCGAACGGGTCCGGGATGTCGGTGAGCGGCTTGCCCAGGTGCTGCACCACCATCTCGCCGTCGGGGATATTGTCCGGGACCTTGCGCAGCCCGTCCATGTCGTCGGAGAAAGCGTAGAGCTCGGTCGGCATGTCCGGGCGGAGCTGGCGGAAGGCGTTGCGCACCAGGGTGGTGCGGAACACCTCGCCGAACGTGCCGATATGCGGCAGGCCGGACGGGCCATAGCCGGTCTCGAACAGAACGAAGCCCTTCTTCGGCGGGCGCTTCGTGATCCGCTCGACGATGCGGCGTGCCTCGACGAACGGCCAGGCCTTGGCCGACTGATAGAGCTCCTGCATGAGACCGACCTGCGCTTCCAAAACGGGACAGGCGCCCATGACCCCACGGGCGCGCGCGGCGACCTCTAGCAGAGTTGGCGGCGGAAGGTCACACCCTTGGCATGCAGGCCAGCCCCGCCCGATCGTCAGCCGATCCGGCCGAATAGCCTGCCGCTGCCGAGCCCGATTGGATAGTCCAGGACCTCGGCCAGCGTCCGCTCATCACCGATCCCGGTCACCAGCACGGTGACGCCCGCACGCTCCAGGCACTTCAGGTCGCGGATCAGGTCGGTGTCATAGGCTTCCAGGGCCGCGGCGCGCACCAGCCCGGCTGCCAGGGCCACCGTGCCGATCCGCCGGCCGGTGATCGCATCGGGCGACAGGTAGGGCCGCTGGCACAGTTCCAGCCCGATCGTGACGCCGGCACCGCGCAGGAGGGCGATCAGCTCCAGCCCGGGCCGCTCGGTCGGCCACTGGTCGAGGAAGATCTGGAGCGAGGCGGCACCCTGGCGGTGCCGCTCCAGCAGGACGCGCAGTGCCGCCAGCGCTTCCTCCGCCATGAACGACGTGATCGACAGCCAGGCCAGGACCGGCAGGTTCTCGCTGCCGGGCCTGGGCCGGGCGCACACCTTTACCGCGGCATGGAGCAGTTCCAGGTCCAAGGCGGCGCGCAGGGGCCCCGGGCCTGGCGGCAGCAGGTCGTGCGGGTTGCAGGCGACATCCAGGTGGCGGCACTCCAGCCGGATCCGCACCATCCGGCGCCGGCGCTGTGGCAGGCTCACCACCGGCAGCAGCACCGGGTCGAGTTCGCCGCGCTCGACCGCCCGGGCGACCGAATGGGTCCGGCTGTCCGCGTTGTCGAGCAGATCCGCGCCAGCGTCGACTTCCGCCAGCAGGCGGGCCGAGGGTGGTGGCAGGATGAAGCTGTCCGGCTCTGACTCGTCCTGCAGCAGCGGGAACGGTTCGGCAGCACGGCCCGGCCCGGCCGGGGCCGGCTGGTCGCGCGGCTGCGGCTCGCGCCGGAATAGGCTGAAGCCGCCAAAGCGCGGTGCCTTGCCCGGTGCCGGTGACGCGGTCTCGGGTTCGTTCGTGTAAAACGCGGCCCCGGGTTCGTTCGTGCAAAAAGCGCTGTCGGGTTCCGTGCGGCGGGCCGCCGGGTCCGGCCCGAGCGGCTCGGTCAGGACCAGCAAGGGCTCCTTGTGCCGGTCTGCCGGCAATTCCGATGCCGGCCCTGGTGCTGGCTGATGCGGCACATCATCTTCCGGTGCGGCCGGCCGCCGGCTCGCGGTGGCGGCCGGGGCGGCCAGGCGCCGCTCGCGGTGCAGGAGCAGGAGGCCGCCCGAGGCCAGCAGGAGCAGGGTCACGGCCACCGGCGCCACCGTCGCCCGCAACAGGGGGTCCGGGATCGCCAGGAGCGTGCCGGTGCCGGCGACCAGCGCGCCCAGGCCCACCAGGAGGTAGAACAGACCGACCACCAGCTTGCTCCCCGGGAGCGGTATCTACCAAAGGTTGTTAAACGATCGGCATAATGAATTGAAGCGAGAGTTTTTGGCCGAATCGACACCGGAGGGTGACGCGGAGGCCGACGATCTCCTGCCGCCAGCTCTGCAGGCCTGGCTGGACCGGCAGGGCTGGACCCTGCGCAGCCACCAGCAGGGCATGATCCAGGCGGCGATGGCCGGCCGGGATGCGCTACTGATTGCGCCCACCGGCGGCGGCAAGACGCTGGGCGGCTTCCTGCCGAGCCTGGTGGCGCTCACCCGCCGCGGTGCCGGACCGGTGCCGCGGCTGCATACGCTCTACATCTCGCCGCTCAAGGCACTCACCGCCGACGTGGCGCGCAATCTCCTGCGGCCGATCGAGGAGGCCGGGCTGCCGATCACGGTCGAGACCCGCACCGGCGACACGCCGCAGAACCGCCGCGCCCGGCAGAAGCGCCGGCCGCCGGACATCCTGCTGACCACGCCGGAATCGCTGGCGCTGATGCTGTCTTGGACTGATGCCGCCGAGCGCTTTGCCCATCTAGACGCGGTGATCGTCGACGAGCTTCATGCGCTGGCCGAGACCAAGCGCGGCCAGATGCTCTCGCTCTGCCTGGCGCGGCTGCGCAGCCTGGCGCCGAAGGCGCGCTTCTGCGGCCTCTCCGCGACCGTCGCCGATCCGCCGGGCCTGCTCCGGTTCCTTTCCCCCGATCCTGAGCGGGCGGTGGTCATCCAGGGCGAGCCCGGTGCCGAGCCCGAGGTGACGATGCTGGTGCCGGACGCCTACGTGCCCTGGTCCGGCCATCTCGGCCTGTTCGCGGTGGACGCGATCTACCGGCAGATCCGGACCGCGCGGACCAGCCTCCTGTTCACCAACACCCGCTCCTCGGCCGAGGTGCTGTTCGTCGCCTTGTGGCGTGCCAACGAGGACGGGCTGCCGATCGCCCTGCACCACGGCTCGCTGTCGGTCGAGCAGCGCAAGCGGGTCGAGGCGGCGATGACGTCCGGCAGGCTGCGCGCGGTGGTCTGCACCAGCTCGCTGGACCTCGGCATCGACTGGGGCGATGTCGACCTGGTCCTGCAGATCGGGGCGCCCAAGGGGGTAGCACGGCTGGTGCAGCGAATCGGCCGGGCCAACCACCGGATGGACGAGCCGTCGCGCGCCGTGCTGGTGCCGGCCAACCGGTTCGAGTTCCTGGAATGCGTGGCCGCCCAGGAGGCGGTGCGCGAGGGCGACCTCGACACGGGCGTGACTCTGCTGCCCGGCCTGGACGTGCTGGCCCAGCACGTGCTGGGCGTGGCCTGCTCCGGTCCGTTCCTGCCGGACGAACTCTATGCCGAGGTGATCCGGGCGGAGCCCTACCGCCAGCTCACCCGCAAGGACTTCGACGACGTCGTGCAGTTCTGCACCGATGGGGGCTATGCGCTGGGCAGCTACGAGCGCTACCGGCGCCTGGTGCCGCTCCCCGACGGCCGGCTGAAGCTGGCCGATCCGCGGATTGCCCGGCAGTGGCGGATGAATGTCGGGGTGATCGTCGAGGCGCCGGTGCTGAGGGTGAAGCTGGGCCGTCGCACGCTGGGCGAGGTCGAGGAGTTCTTCATCCGCACGCTCACGCCGGGCGACAGCTTCATCTTCGCCGGCCAGGTGCTGGAGTTCCTGGGCATCCGCGAGCATGACGTGCAGACCAGGGTCGCCAAGGACGCGAGCAAGGCCGAGATCCCGCTCTATGGCGGCAGCAAGTTCCCAGTCAGCACCTATCTCGCCGCCCGGGTCCGCCGGATGCTGGGCGATCCTTCGAACTGGCACCGCTTCCCCGAACCAGTGCGCGAATGGCTGAACCATCAGGTGCGCCGCTCGGCCCTGCCGCCAAAGGACGGGCTGCTGGTCGAGACCTTCAGCTACCGCAAGCGCTGGTTCCTGGTCGCCTATGCGTTCGCCGGCCGCAACGCGCACCAGACGCTGGGCATGCTGCTCACGCGAAGAATGCAGCGGGCCGGCCTGGAACCGCATGGGTTCGTCGCGTCGGACTACGCGATCTCGATCTGGTCGGGCCACGAGGCCACCGACCTGGACATGCTGTTCGACGTCGACATGCTGGGCGACGACCTGGAAGCCTGGATGGCGGAAAGCTCCATGCTGCGCCGGACCTTCCGCAACGTCGCGGTGGTGGCGGGATTGATCGAGCGGCGCCATCCCGGCCAGGAGAAGACCGGCCGGCAGGTGACGTTCAACGCCGACCTGATCTACGACGTGCTGCGCAAGTACGAGCCCGGCCACGTGCTCCTGCGTGCCACCCGCAACGAGGCCGCGGCCGGCCTCACGGATATCCGCCGCCTGGCCGACATGCTGGTGGCGGTCCAGGGCCGGATCATGCACAAGCGCCTACCGCGGGTGAGCCCGCTGGCGGTGCCGGTGATGCTCCAAATCGGGCGCGAACGGGTGGGCGAGGCCGATATCGACATGCTGCTGGACCGGCACGCGGAGGAACTGATCGACGAGGCGATGGCGCCCGAGGAAAGCGTGGAATCGGAAGGCGATGTGGATGCCGCCTGAGACGGCACCTGAGATGGCAGATGAACGGGAGATGCCCGGTGCGGCCGGCTGAGCTGCGCCTGGGCGGCGAGCGGCTGCTGCTGGATCCGGCGGGCGTGCTGTTCTGGCCCAGGCGGCGCATGCTGGTGGTGGCGGACCTCCACCTGGAGAAGGGGGCGGCATTCGCCCGGCGCGGCGTCATGCTCCCGCCGCACGATACCATCGCGACGATCGAGCGGCTGGAGGCGGTGCTGGCGCGGCTGGACCCGGCGACCGTGGTGAGCCTGGGCGACGGGTTCCACGACCTGCACGGTCCAGCCGGGCTGCCGGACGAACTCGCCGAGCGGCTGCGGGCGCTGACCCGCGGACGGGAATGGCTGTGGGTGTCGGGCAACCACGACCCGATGCCGCCCATGGGACTGGGCGGCATCGGACTGCCGGAAGCGGCGTTCGGCGGGATCGCCCTGCGCCACGAAGCAGAAAATGCGAACGATTTCATTGAGATCATCGGGCATCTTCATCCAAAGGCTAAGCTGCGTCTCGGCCGTGCCACGGCCCGGCTCGGCTGCTTCGTCACTGACGGCAGCCGCCTGGTGCTGCCTGCCTTCGGCGCCTTCACCGGGGGGCTGAATGTCCTGGACGAGGCGTTCGCCCGAATCCTGGACCCGGACTTCCAGACCTATGTCCTGGGCCGCACCACCTGCCGGCGCATCGCCCGCCACCTGCTCCTCCAGGAGCTGAGCCGGCCGCGCCAGGTCGCTGCCATCGTGTAGTATTTTCCGGAAACCTCACTTCCAAGTCCGGTCTCACCAAGGTCCCCGCAACCAAGAGGACTCATGCTGGAACGTGCGCTCGAGCGCCTGATGTTCGCCAGCCGCTGGCTGATGGCGCCCTTCTATCTGGGCCTGATCGTGGCCCTAATCATGCTGCTCTACACCTTCCTGCTGGAGACGGCCCATTTCGTGGCCGACATCCATCAGATGAAGGAGACCGACGTCATCCTGATGGTGCTGACGCTGATCGACCTGTCGCTGGCCGGCAACCTCGTGCTGATCGTGATCTTCAGCGGCTACGAGAACTTCGTGAGCCGGATCGACGTGGACGACGAGGACCGGCCGCCATGGATGGGCACGGTCGACTTCGGGGGGCTGAAGCTGAAGCTGATCGCGTCCATCGTCGCGATCTCGGGCATCCACCTGCTGAAGTCGTTCATGAACGTCGCGACGACATCCCCCACCGACCTGCGCTGGATGGTGACCATCCACATGGTCTTCGTGCTCTCGGGCGTGCTGCTGGCGGTGATGGACTGGGTCGCCGGCCTGGCCAAGACCAAGACGGGCAAGCCACCGGCGCTGTAGGCGGGCGTCAGGCTGCCTGCCGGCGGCGCCGCGCGCCCGCCAGGATCTCCTCGGCAAAGCGGGTCGCGATTACCCGCGCGGCGTGGTCGGCCTCGGGCAGATGGCGGTCCGAGGCGGCGCGCAGCAGCGCTGGCGCTTCGGCGTCGCCGGTGAGCTTCTGGCGGATCAGGCCCCAGGCGACCAGGATGGACGGAGTCACCTCAATATGGGCCTGGAAGGCCCAGGTGACGTTGCCGGCGCGCCAGATCTGGTTCCGGCAGGTAGTGCTCTGCATCAGGAGGGTGGCGCCCTGCGGCAGGTCGTAGGTGTCGTCATGCCACTGCATGAAGCAGGTGCCGGGCGGCACGTCGGACAGGAGCGGGTCGTCGAAGGCGGCTTCGGTTGGCTCCAGGGGCACGAAGCCATATTCCGGAGCGCTGCCGATCCGGGGCGTGCCGCCCCAGGCGCGGGCCAGGAGCTGGGCGCCCAGGCAGATGCCCATGACCGGCCGGCCTTCCGCGTCCATGCGGCGCGCCAGCTCCAGCAGGGGCGGGAAATAGGGGCACTGGTCGTCGGCCAGGCAGTTCATGGTGCCGCCCAGAATCAGGAGCCCGTCATGCCGGCCGGCATCCGTCGGCAGGACGAGGTCGGGCGAGCCCATCAGCAAGGTCGATTCTATGCCGCAGCGGGCGGCCTCTTCCTGGACGATCCCGGCCGGGCTCTCCAGATTGTTCTGGACGATCAGAAGACGTGGGGGCATCGAGACGGGTCCGCGCATGGTCCGTGGCTGGACATGCCGCCTGCGGCGCGCCACGGAAAGAGGAGTTGTGCAGCGATCGTGACGAGTTTTGCCGAACGTGCCCAGGAACTGCGCGACGAGTTCGCCCTGTTCGACGACTGGCGCGACAAGCTCGAGAACGTCATGGACCTGGGCAAGGCGCTGCCGCCCATGGAGCCGGCGCTGAAGACCGACGCCTCGCGCGTCCAGGGCTGCCAGAGCCAAGTCTGGATGGTCGGCACCATGGAAGGCGACCGGCTGCACTTCCATGCGGAGAGCGACGCGATCCTGGTCAAGGGGCTGATCGCCTTGTTGCTCCGGCTCTATGACCGGCTCACCCCCGCCGAGATCCTGGCGAATCCGCCCGAGGTGCTGAAGGAGATCGGTCTGGAGCGCTATCTCACCCCGTCGCGCTCCAATGGGCTCTACGCCATGATTGGGCGCATCCAGGCGATCGCCCAGGCGCAGGCGGAACGCACCGCCTAACCGGACCGGGCCTGCTTCGTCCACGCCATCTCCCGGGGCTCGCCGGCCACATGAAGATCCTCTGCCAGCTCGTTGCGGCCGGCCTGTTCGCCTTCGCCCTCTGCCTGCTGCCCGCGATCGCGGTGCATGCGCCCAATGCCGGCCAGTTCTCGGCACCCGCATGGGCGGTGCTGGCGCCGTTCGCCCTGGCCTTTCTGCTGGTCTGGGCGGTGATGGCCCTGCTGGGCCTCGTCACCGGCTGGTCGCGTCACGTGCTGGTGGCCTGCCTCGCGGCCACGGTGGTGCTGCTCCTTTTCAGCCAGATCTTCGGCCATGGCGAGGGGATGGTGTTGGATGGCGCGCGGCACAGCCTGTCGGTGCCGCCGGTGCGTGCGGCCGTCGAACTGGCCGTGATCGCGCTGGTGCTGGCGGCCGCCTGGTTCGGCCGGCGCCGGATCGCCGAGCATGCCCGCAGCGTTGTGGCGATCCTGTGCCTCTGGGTGGCGGCCTCTGCCCTGGTGCCGGCGCAGGCCTACTGGACACAGCCGAGGGCGGACGCAGGATCGGGTGGCCGAATACCGATCACCGAACTCTCCAGCGATTTCAACGTGATCCACGTGATGTTCGATTCGCTGCGTTCGGACGCGCTGGCCGAGGTGCTGGCAGCATATCCGGAGCTGCGCCGCCATTTCGACGGGTTTACCGTCTATCCCGAGCATATGGGCTACTCGAACTGGACCACGATCTCGCTGGGCGGAATCCTGGCCCAACATTTCTACTTCGACGAGACGGTGCCGCCGGACGAGCCGGCCAACGCGCTGTTCGGCCGCTGGCTGGCACAGGACAGCCTGCCGGCGCGCCTGCACGCGGCCGGCTTCCAGATAAGCGCCATGCCGCCTGGCGGCGTGTTCTGCGAAGGTGCACCCCATGCCTGCGCCATGCTCGACCACGTGGCAGCGGAGGAGGGGGTGGCGATCGAGGCGGGCGAACCCGCGGCAGTCCTGGCCTCGGAGCGGATCCTGCTGGGCAACCTGTCCCTTCTGCGCTTGGTACCGGCCGTGCTGAAGCCCGCGGTCTATCGCGAGGGTGCCCTGCTGATCCCGGCGCGCGCGGACGAGGCCCTGCCAGAGCTGACACCGATCCAGCGTGACGTCGTCCTGTCCCGCGAGGTCGCCCGGCACCTGGCGAACAACTACCGGGTCGCGACGGAGCGGCCGGTCTACCAGTTCCTGCACTTCTACCCGCCGCACCGCCCGTTCCTGTTCGACGCCGACTGCAGGCTCCGGCAGGAGGCGGCCGATGACTGGCAAAGCTACCTGGACCAGGCCACCTGTGCGGTCCGGCTGTTCGGGGGCCTGGTGGAGCGGCTGCGGACGCTGGGCGTGCTGGAGCGGAGCGTGGTGGTCCTGCAGTCGGACACCGGGCTGAACGTCGTGCCGGACGGGGAGCCCGGGCCGCCGGTCACCCGCACGGAGGCCTATGGGCAGAACGAGCTCATGGGCTATGCCCGCCCGGCCCTGGCGATCAAGCCGCTGGGTGCCAGCGGTGCGATGACGGTCGAGCAACGGCCTACCCACCATCGGGACAGCTTCGCGTTGCTGGAGGCGGCAGCCATGGGTCCGGACGGCCGGAGCCGGCTGGACCTGCCCGACCCGCCGTCCGCCCTGGACGGCAGCCGGCCCTTCGTAGTGAGCGGGCCGATGCGCCCGCACACGCGGCGCCTCGCGCCCTATGAGCGGTTCGCGGTGAACGGCCCGGCCGGTGAGTGGGCGAGCTGGCGGGCGGAGGGCAGCTTCACGGCACCCGGCGAGCGACTGGCCGAGGCCCGGCCGATCACCGCGGTGGCGCTGCGGGTCGAGCCTTCGGGGCCGCTCACGCCCGGCCAGATGGTCCGGCTGCAGGCCAAGGTCACCGGCGGCAGCGGCCAGCCGGTCTTCACCTTCTTCCGCCGTGCGGCGGAGGGGAAGTTCGCCATGATTGCGCCAGCCGATCTTCAGGCGGAGGTGGAGTGGGTGGTGGCCGAGGACCATCGCCGACCCTGCCAGGCGGAGCTGCTGGTGGCCGCGCGCAACGAGCTCGACCCCGAGGACCAGCGGGTGGTGGGTGAGCTGGCGGTGCCACTGGCCAAGCCCGGTTGCTGAGCCGCAGCGCAAGAAATCCACTTGGTGGGATAACAGGGCCGATTCATGGACTCTTTGAAAGTTTCCGAAGGTGCGTCTGAGCGTTCAAGAGGAACCTCTTGAACCTTCAGTAACTTGTTCGCCATATCTGGGTCGACTGCACAAGACTGGGCGGGCGGGCCATGGAAACGGCAATCGGGGTGCTCTGGTATCGCCGGGAGCATTACGACGAGCTGCGTCGGCTGTTCCCGGACGGGCGCCAGTTGCCCGACACGTTCGACCAGTGGCTGAGCGAGGCCAACGAGGGCGTGGCGCGCATCGAGGAGATGGGCGCGGTCCCGGTGAAGGCCACGCTCGACCTGTTCGACTTCCCGCGCTGGTGCGCCATGCGGGGCATGTCTTGCGACTACCGGGCCCGGCAGTTGTTCGTCGCCGAGTTCGTCCGCCACCACCGGCCCGAGGCCCCGCCCGTGGACGAGCGGGCGGCCGTGGTGTCGGCCGTGAGGACCGCCGCCTCGGCCCGCCGGCGCGCCCGGCGAGTAGCGCAGTGGCGCTGAGCCGGCCGAACGGTTTCATCCTCGAGACACGTCATCCGATGTCGGATCGCAGCGCCGCGCGGAGCCGGGCCGATCCCGCTCGACAAGGGCAGGACCGCCTGCGAGAAACTGGCACGCGCTTTGGGCAGGGGGTCGGGCAGGATGGAGATGGCGACGCTGGCCACGCCGATCGGTCCGGTGCGGCTGATCGGGAATGGCGAGGTGCTGGTCGGTCTATTCACCGGGGAAGAGCAGGGGTTCGCCGCCGAGCCGCGTGCGACGCCGCTCCTGCAGGAGGCGAGCCGGCAGGTCGAGGCGTATTTCGCGGGCGGCCTCTCCGCCTTCGACCTGCCGCTGCGGCTGGACGGCACGCCGTTCCAGCGCCGGGTCTGGGACGCGCTCATGACGATTCCCTACGGCGCCACGATCTCCTACAAGCAGCTCGCCGGGCTGGTGGCGAGCCAAGCGGGCTTCCGCGCGGTCGGTGCCGCCAATGGCCGGAACCCGATCTCGATCATCGTGCCCTGCCACCGGGTGATCGCCCATGACGGCAAGCTCGGCGGCTATGGCGGCGGCCTGCCGCGCAAACGCTGGCTGCTTGACCACGAGGCGGCCCATGCGGGTGCCCGCCTGATCTGACCTTCGCTTTGCTGGACTCTCCGACGATGAGCACGCAGACGCGCAACCGCGCGATCATCCTGGCGGTCGTGGTGGTAGCGATCGTGATCGGCCTGATCTGGCCGTTCGCGCTGGACAATACCAAGCGGATGAAGGACGCGGAGAAGGCGGCGGAGCAGGGCACCGAGATGCCGGCCGATCGGTAAGCAGGGCCGATCAGGCGGGCGGGCGGAACACCTGAAGCTTGTCTTGGATGGCGCGTATCCGGGCGTCGAACAAATCTGCCAGCTGAGACTGCCCGGCCTCATCCACATGGACGATCCTGGCGTTGCGGAGGCAGGATAAAGCCTCTTCGAGTGCGCCGGGATCAGCGCGACGTTCCCCGAGTGCCTGAAATGCGTTGCTGAGATTGTTCTAGGTCATGGCCCAGTCCAGCGGGATACGCTCTCTGGTTCTTTCCGGCAGTGCGGCGCGAGGCCGCCAGATAGTCGAGTCCGAGGTGCGTAGCCTCCCCAGGAGGATGAGGCCGTGGGCGGCGGAACACTGCTTGGCCTGCGTGTAAGCTGCGAGCAATTCCATCGTGTCGAGCTCGAGGTCAACTGCTTTGCTGAGAAGGTGGCAGGCCTGCTGGAAATCCCCCTGGTCGACCGCCGCCCTGGCAGCGGCCCTGGCCTCGGCTACGACAGGGTCGTCAGAAACCAGGCTCTGCGGGCGGGCATCCAGGGTACGGTATTCATTGGCCTTCGCTTCCAGACGTCGTTGCAGTTCGACGGGATCGTCAGGCAGAGGACCTGCCTCACCGAACTGGCGGAGGACGGCGTGCAGGACAGCGAGCGGAATACCTTTGTCCGCCTCGATCCGGCGCAGGACGCACAGGATCTCGTCCCGCGTCCGTTCGACCCCTCCTACTCCCGCTGCCGACCGGACCGCGAGATCTGGCAGCAGGCGCTGGCGACGTATGGAGTCGGACAGGATGGCTCGATAGGCGGCTTCGATGAGGCGCTGACAGAACTCCCTCATGACCTGGTCGATGCGCCCGTCGGCGGACCCATCATGGTAGAACGGTCGGGGGCTGCGACGAGGATATCCTCGCCGATCTGGATGCTCACCGTCTGCCACGGGTCGAGCTCGGCCGGAAGGCGCGGCGAGCGGAAGGTGGCTGCGATCTGGTCGAGGCTCGACCCGTAGTGCCGGAGCAGGTCCTGGGCGGTCCGCGTGGCTGCCTCGGCATCGGCCGGGTCCAGGCTGGTCTGACCGGACAGAATGGCAGGAAGTTCCACCCGCATCGCCGCCGCCAGCGCGCGCTGCTCCGGATCGGACCACCGGTCGAACACCGAGCGCACGCAGCCGATCAGGTCCGCGCCAGCACGTCGTGGCCGACTGCGTGGGAGACCAGCCTGCCGAGGACAATGCCGGCAATAGCGGTTATCGGGTCGGCAGCCATTCGTTCATCTCTCGGCCGACCCCGTCGAGGGGAGGCCACTTTCCGGGTGCTTCCGAAGAACCGGCCTCCAGGTCAAGCAGAGCCGAACAAATCACGGAACTGCATGAGATACACTGCTGCAGTCATGCCGTTCCGTATTCGACTGAACCGCAGCGCTTAAGGACAACTATCCTTATTTCCGCACCCAGATCTCCGCATCGATCTGGCCAGCCAGCTCCGGCATCTGGCTCGCCAGGAAGACGGGCTTCTTTCCGGCCCGGCGCTGCGCCAGATAGTCCTGGAGCAGCCGGGCCACTATGCCGGACAGGAGCAGGATCGCGATCAGGTTGATGGTCGCCATCAGCCCCATCGAGGCGTCCGCCGCGTTGAAGACGGTGGCGACGCTCTCATACGCACCCCAGAGCACCATCAGCAGGACAGCCAGGCGCAGCACGGTCACCGGCCCCTTGCGGCCCAGGCCCAGGAAGGTCATCGCGTTCTCGGCATAGGCGTAGTTGCCGATGATCGAGGTGAAGGCGAAGAAGAAGATCGCGATCGCGATGAAGGCGTGGCCGAACTCGCCGATATGCTCGCTGACCGCCTCCTGGGTGAGCTGGGTACCGGTCAGCCCGGAGGTCGGATCGAGCGCGCCGGACAGGAGGATCAGCAGCGCGGTGGCAGTGCAGATCACGATCGTGTCGATGAACACGCCCAGCGACTGCACCAGGCCCTGGCTGACCGGGTGGTGCGGGTCGGGCGTGGCGACCGCGGCGATGTTGGGTGCACTGCCCATCCCGGCCTCGTTGGAGAACAGGCCGCGCCGCACCCCGTTCATCAGCGCCGCCATCATGCCGCCGGTGACCCCGCCGGCCACCTCCTCCAGGCCGAACGCGCTCCGCACGATCAGGGCGAGCATGCCTGGCACCTCGGCGAAGTTGATCGCCAGGGCGTAGATGGCGACTGCCACATAGGCCGCGGCCATGAACGGCACGACATATTCCGCGACCCGGGCGATCGTCTTGATGCCGCCGAAGATGATCACCGCGGTCAGCGCGGCGACGAACACGCCGGTCAGGAGCTTGGGCAGACCGAAGGCGCCCAGGACCGCGTCCGCGATCGAGTTGGCCTGGACGGCGTTGAACACCAGGCCGAACGACAGGATCAGGCAGACGGAGAAGATCAGGCCGGCCCAGGGGGCCCGGAGGCCGCGTGCGAGATAGAAGGCCGGGCCGCCGCGGTAGCGGCCCTCGTCGTCGCGGATCTTGTAGAGCTGGGCCAGCGTGCTCTCGGCGAACGCGGTAGCCATGCCTACCATCGCCACCATCCACATCCAGAAGATGGCGCCCGGGCCGCCCAGATAGAGCGCTACCGCCACGCCTGCGATGTTGCCGGTGCCCACCCGGGACGCCAGGCTGGTGCACAGCGCCTGAAACGGGGTGATCCCCGACCGGTCGGCTTCCTTCGTGCCAATCACCGCGCGGAGCATCTCCGGGAACATCCGGATCTGCACGAAGCCCAGGCGGAGGGTGAAGAAGATCCCCACGGCGAGCAGGCCATAGACCAGGACATAGCCCCAAAAGATCTCGTTCAGGAAGTCGATGACAGGGTCCATCGGTGTTCTCCCGGTCGCACGCGTGTTCGTCACCCAGATGAAGATAGATCGGGAGTGTCCCTTCGTCCGGACCCGACGAGCAGGGGTCCCGGGCGCTTATCGTGGCACCGGCCGGAAGGTGCCGCAGCCCGCTGCGGCCTGGTCGCGAGCCGCCAAGATGGCAACGACTACCTAGCGCCTGGATCAGGAACCAATGTGGTCTATGCTGGCACCGGCAATGACAGGATCGAGATGCCCTATGAGGGCTGGCATGAGCAGGAAATCGGCAATGGCTCGATGGTCCTGTTCGTGGGTGACGGCGACGACACCGCGCTTGGTGGCTGGCTCGACGACAATATGCGCGGCGAGGCAGGTGATGACAGCCTAGCTGGTGGCTATGGCAACGATCGTCTGGATGGTGGAGACGGAAACGATCGTCTTTTTGGAGACGATGGAAATGACCGACTCACCTGTGGCGCAGGTAATGATCTACTTCGCAGTGGCAACGGTTCTTCCATCCTGACCAGCGGAGATGGCGAGGATATTTTCAGCTATCACATGTTCAATTCAGGTGGAGCGTCTGATTATCCGGAACATTACTTTGATCAAGTAGAATATTTTATAAGTGACTTTGCAGAAGGTGATAGATTGGCAATCATCTGGAAGAAACGCCAAGAAGCGGATACCACCTATGTAAATTACTTATTCAAATTCTCCAATATTGATACAAATGGCGATGGAATGATTAACAAGGAGAATATGCCATCACTAAAATTGCCGGCTACTTCAACGGATCATCGACTGAAAGCTTGACCATCAATCTTGGTGAGTTCTTCTGCTCGGTGCGATGCGCCACTCTGGCCAGCCAGAGGATGCACTCCTCCGCATGACCTTCCCCCTACTTGGGTGACATGGTCACGGCACCGTCATCCTGTTCGGCGTGACCAGCCTCACCGCGAGCCATTCGTCGTGGGTTAGGCTCCACGCAGACTTGCCGAACGTGTAGCAAGGAATGCCCGGCCCCTGCATGAGCAGGATGCCGGGCGGTACCCAGACGCAGAGCGTGCCCCACCCAGCCCGGCGCCGTTTCTCCAACGATGGGACGGATCGGACAGCCTGCGCCGTCAGCCGTCCAACGTGAGCCCGGTCACTTCCTCGATCACGTCACGGATGCCGGGTGCGCAGGCGGCGGCGGGGCGGGGCTGGTCGTAGGGGTGGCCGTCCTTGGTGAAGTCGGTCACGCAGCCGCCGGCTTCCTTGACCAGGAGCAGGCCGGGCACGACGTCCCAGGCGTTGGTGAGCATGGAGACGCAGGCGTCGAAGCGGCCGTCGGCGACATAGCCGAGCTTGAGCGCGGACGAGCCCAGGCGGCGGTGGTCCATGCCCTTGCGGATCGCGGCTTCCAGCATGTTGGTGTAGATGGGCGGGTCGAGCTTGAAGTTGAAGGAGAGGGCCATGGTGGCCTCGTCGGCCTGTGCGGTCGGGGCGCAGCGGATCCGCTGGCCGTTCAAAAAGGCGCCCTTGCCGGCCTCGGCGGTCCAGAGCTCGTCGCGGTTCGGGTCGTAGGTGAAGGCGAGGGTGGGCTTGCCGTTCTCGACATAAGCCAGCAGCACGCCCCAGTAGTCGAGCCCGGCCAGGTAGTTGGCGGTGCCGTCGATGGGATCGATGATCCACATCCGGTCCTTCGCCCCGGACGCGCCGAATTCCTCGCCGAGGAAGCCGTCCTCGGGGAACAGGGCGGCGATATGCTCGCGGATGATGGTCTCGGTCTCGCGGTCGGCGCGCGAGACCAGGTCCTGGCGGCCCTTCTTTTCGATCACGAGGTCCTTGCGGCGCCGGAACAGGTCGAGGGCGTGGGCCCCGCCCTTGCGCACGGCTTCGATGCCGGCCTGCATGCGGCGCTCGTTCGAACTCATGACGGAACATGCTCCTTGGCGAAGACCTGGTCGAGGCGGGCGATCAGGCCGGTCTGGCGGTGGCGGCCGGCACCGCTCTCCACCGCGCGGCCGATGGCGTCGGGCTCGCCCAGCAGGACCACCAGGCGCCGCGCCCGCGTCACGGCGGTGTAAAGCAGATCGCGCCGCAACATGCGACCATGCTCGCGCGACAGGAGCACGATGACGGCGGGATATTCGGAGCCCTGCGCCTTGTGGACCGTGACCGCATAGGCCGGGGTGAGCGCGTCCAGCTCGCCGCCCTCGTAGCTGAGCAGCCGATCGTCGAACGCGGCCTGCAGTGCGTTGCGCGGCGGATCGACCGCGACCACCCGCCCGACATCGCCGTTGGACAGTTCGCGCTCGTAGTCGTTCTCGATCTGCATGACCCGGTCGCCCACCGCGAAGCGCAGCTCACCGCGGGTGACCACGCCCACCGGGTCGGGGTTGAGCAGCGCCTGGAGGTAGCGGTTCAGCTCGACCGTGCCCAGCGCCCCTCGGTTGGTCGGCACCAGCACCTGGACGTCCTCGACCGGGTCCAGGTGGAAGGCCTTGGGCATCCGGTCGATCAGGAGCTGCTTCAGCTTATCGCGCGCTTCCTCGGGATTGGCGGCGCGGATCGCATAGAAGTCGCCCAAGGTCTCGCCGCGGCTGGTCTCGGGCGGCTGGCCGGTGACGATCCGGTGCGCGTTGGCGACGATCCGGGACTCGGCGGCCTGGCGGAAGATCTCGACCAGCCGCACCACCGGCAGGTGGCCGCAGTCGATCAGGTCGCCCAGCACCCGGCCGGGGCCGACCGAGGGGAGCTGGTCGATGTCGCCTACCATCAGCAGGGCGGCATGGTCGGGCAGGGCGTCGACCAGGGCCGCCATCAGCTCGGTGTCGACCATGGACGCCTCGTCGACCACGAACAGGTCGCCTTCGAGCGGGCGGTCGGCGTCACGGCGAAAGCCATGGCCGGGCTCGGCCTCCAGCAGGCGGTGCAGGGTCGAGGCCTCGTGCCCGGTGCTCTCGTGCATCCGCCGCGCGGCCCGGCCGGTAGGGGCTGCCAGCACCACCCTGCCGCCGGCCCGCTCCACCGCGGCCAAGATCGCCCGGACAATCGTGGTCTTGCCAGTGCCGGGGCCGCCGGTCACCACCAGGAGCCGGCTGGTGAAGGCGCGGCGCACCGCCTCCTCCTGGGAGGGGGCGAGTTCCAGGCGGAGATATTTCGCAGCCGCCGCCACCGCACTCGCTTCCTCGCCATGGCGCCACGGCGGGTCGCCCTGTGAGAGCACCGCCAGGCGAGCTGCGATCCGGCGCTCGGCCCGGTCCAGCTCGGCCAGGCCCAGCAGGTCGCCCTCGCTCGCGACCACGTGGCCGGCATCTAGGGCTCGCTCGATCCCGGCATCGGCCAGGGCCTCGTCCACGCCCAGCAGGTCCAGGAGGCGGCCGCGCAGGAAGCTGCGCTGTGCCTGGGTGTCACCTTGGCCCTGGGCCAGCTCCTCCAGGACGTGGCGCAGCGCAGCGGCGACCCGGTCCGGGTCCTCCTGGGCACGGCCCAGCGCCAGGGCGAAGCGGTCGGCCGTGGCAAAGCCGATGCCATGGACCTCGCGGGCCAGCGCCCAGGGGTCGGCGGCCAAATGGGCCACGGTGCGCGGTCCGAAGGCCTTGAGGATCCGCGCGGCCTTGGCACCGCCCAGGCCGTGGCTGTTCAGGAACAGGAGGGCCTCGCGCTCGCCGGCCAGCCCCTGCCAGGTCTCGGCGATCCGCTCGGCCAGGCGCGGCCCCACGCCCTCGACCGCAGCCAGCTCGTCCGGGCGGCTCTCGATGATCTCGGGCAGGCGGTCGCCGAACACCCGCACCAGCCGATGCGCCAGGACCGGGCCTAACCCCCTGATCCGGCCGGAGCCGAGAAAGGCGATCAAGCCCTCACGGGTGGTGGGTGCCGCAGCATGGACCATGCTGGCACGGAAGCGGCGGCCCCAGCTCGGATCATCCTCGAAGCCGCCCAGAGCCTTGACCGCGTCGCCCTCCTGGAGTTCCAGGCCGGTGCCGACCAGCGTCACGGCATCCCCGGCTTCCGAGCGGATCCGGAGCACGGTCCAGCCGGTCTCGGCATTGCGGAACACGACCCGCTCGACCGTGCCGGCCAGTTCCTGGGCAGGCGATTCCGGCTCCGGCACCGCCACGGTCAGCCGTCAACCGGTATGACGTTGCCGGTTGCGCGTGGCCGCACCCCGCCGCTAGTGAGAGGCTTAGATTTGCGCGCCTGGAGATCTTCTGGATGACGGTAGAACAATGGCCGGTATGGAAGTCCGGGCTGACGGTCGTGCCGAACCTGCCGATGCCGTTCGTCGTGGGCCACCGAGGCTCCTCTGCTCACGCGCCGGAAAACACCTTGTCGTCCATCCGCAAGGCCGCCGCGCAGGGCTGCCGCATGGTCGAGTTCGACGTCAAGCTCACCCGCGACCGGGTGGCCTTTCTCATGCATGATGCCGCCCTTTCCAGGACCACCAACGGCCGGGGCTGGGCGGCCAGGCGCGACTGGGCGGAGATCCGGGAGCTGGATGCCGGCTCGTGGTTCTCGCCGGAGGCAGCGGGAGAGCATCCCCCTTCGCTTGAGGAGGTGGTGGAACTGCTGGTCGAGCTGGACCTGCAGGCGAACATCGAGATCAAGCCCTGCCCAGGGCGGGACCTGGAGACCGCTGAGGTGGTGTGCGGCGAGCTGAAGCTGCACTGGCCGGAGAGCAAGCCGCCGCCACTTCTGTCCTCGTTCGCCCGCGCTTCCCTGGAAGCGGCCAAGCGGGTAGCACCCTTCTGCCCGCGCGGCCTGCTGGTCGAGCGGCTGCCGCGCGACTGGCGCCAGGCGATGGAGCGCCTCGGCTGCTCCACCCTGCACATGAGCCAGAAATACGCCGATCCCGCGCGCATCGCCGAACTCAGCGCGGAAGGGGTGCCGGTGCTGGTCTATACGGTGAACGATCCGGACCAGGCGGCCAAGCTGCGCCGGGCCGGGGCGGTGGCGGTGTTCACCGACCTGCCCGACCGGCTGCTCGCGGCGCTCGAGGCGGCGTGATCGCCGCTCCGGCGGGCGGGGCGGCGCCATGCGGCCTCAGTAGCGGCGCATCAGCCCGACCAGCCGGCCCTGCACCTTGACCTGGTGCGGGCCGAAGATCCGGGTCTCGTAGGTCGGGTTGGCGGCCTCCAGGGCGATGGAGGCGCCGCGCTTGCGCAGGCGCTTGAGCGTCACCTCGCGGTCCTCGATCAGCGCCACCACGATCGCACCGCTTTCCGCCGTGTCGCTGCGCTGGATCACCACGAGGTCGCCGTCCGCAATTCCCGCGTCGATCATCGAATCGCCGCGGACCTGCAGCACGTAGTGCTCGCCTTCGCCCAGCATGAACTGCGGCACGTCGATGGTCGTGGTCGTGTCGGCCAGCGCCTCGATCGGTGTGCCCGCCGCGATCTTGCCGTAGAGCGGCAGGTCGAGCCCGGCGTGGCGCAGGGCTGGCGGCGAGGTGGCAGGCGCGCAGGCGGGCTCGGGCGGCAGCTCGCGACGGAACCGGCCGCGCACCACGTTGACCGGCGCCTCCGCTGCCGGCTCGCCGGCCCGGTCGCGCACCAGCTCGATCGCCCGCGCCCGATAGGCCAGCCGGCGCAGATAGCCGCGCTCCTCCAGGCCGGAGACCAGGCGGTGGATGCCGGACTTGGACTTCAGCTCCAGCGCCTCGCGCATCTCGTCGAATGACGGATAGATGCCGTGCTTCTCGTGGTAATCCTGGATGAACAGCACGAGCTGTCGCTGACGGCCGGTGAGCACGGATGGCGACCCCAGATCAGAGTTCCGCCAAAAGAACGGAACAGGCACGAATGTTCTATGGACGTTCCCGTGTCGCGTCAATGACCGCCAGACATTTCGAGAACGCATTCAACGCATTGATGGGGCTCGTCGCGTTGCTGGGGTAACCGAGTTGGATAACAGCCGAGGTCAGATCGGAAAGCGCGGCAGCTCGCTCAGCACCTCGGCCAGCAGCATCACCTCGACTGACGCACCCACTTCGGCCGGCCCGGCATGGGGCGGGCGGACGATCAGCACGTCGGACCGCGCCAGGGTCGCGAACATCGAGCTGTCCTGGCGGTGGGCGGCATGCACCGCCAGCCGCCCGTCCGGCAACTGCTCCAGCACGCCGCGCAGATAGTCCTGGCGCCGGTCGTTGGCCGGCAACGGGCGGGAAAGCGGCAGGTGGCGGACCGGCAGGGCCGGATCCTGGCCCTGCATCGCGCGCAGGGCAGCGCGCAGGAACAGGATGGCGCAAACCGCGGAGCTGACCGGGTTGCCGGGAAAGCCGATCATGGTGGTCCGGCCGAGCCTGCCCACCATCAGCGGCTTGCCCGGGCGCATCGCGATCTTCCAGAAGTCGAGGCGCATCCCGCAGGAGGTCGCGACTTCCTGAACCAGGTCGTGCTCGCCCACCGAGGCGCCGCCGCTGGTGAGCAGGATGTCGATGTCGTCCAGGTTCCCGAATGCGGCAGCCAGGGCATGGCGTTCGTCCGGCACGATGCCGAGATCCACTGCCTCGCCGCCCCAGGCCTCGACCATGGCGGCCAGCGTGTTGGCGTTGCTGCTGACGATCTGGGCAGGGCCGGGCGTCTCGCCGGGCCGGACCAGCTCGTCCCCGGTGGACAGGATGGCAGCGCGCGGGCGGCGGCGCACCGGCAGCCAGGCATGACCCGCCGTCGCGGCCAGCCCCAGTTGCAAGGGCCCGAGCTGCGTGCCGGCGGCCAGCGCCAGGGAGCCGGTGGTGAAATCCAGGCCCTGGCGGCGCACGAAGCTGCCCGGCGCCACGGCCTCGGCGAAGGTGATCCGATCGCCGTCGGCCGTGGCGTCCTCCTGGATCGCCACGGCATCCGCACCGGCCGGCATGGGGGCACCGGTGAAGATCCGCACGGTCTCGCCCGCACCGAGCGTGCCGGCAAAGCCGTGGCCCGCCACCGAGCGCCCGATCAGGCGCAGGCTCTGGCCAGGCTCCGGGAGGTCGGCGCCGCGTACCGCATAGCCGTCCATCGCGGAAACCGGGCAGGGCGGCTGGTCGCGGCGGGCGGTCAGGTCCTGGGCCAGCACCCGGCCGCGGGCCCGGTCCAGGGCGATCCATTCCGTGCCGGTGCGGCCCAGCCCCGCCAGGAGCCGGGCGCGCGCCTCCTCGACCGGGATCATGGCTCCGCCCGCCAGTTGCCCGAGCGGCCGCCGTCCTTTTCCAGCAGGCGGATGTCCTCGATCCGCATGGCGCGGTCGATCGCCTTGCACATGTCGTAGACGGTGAGTGCCGCCACGCTGACCGCGGTCAGCGCCTCCATCTCCACGCCGGTCCGACCGGTGACCTTGCAGACCGCCTGGATGTCCACGGCGGAGGCGGCCTCGTCCAGGCGCAGCTCGACCTTGACCGAGGAGAGCGGCAAGGGATGGCAGAGCGGGATCAGGTCGGCGGTACGCTTGGCGCCCATGATCCCGGCCAGCTGAGCGATCGCCAGCACGTCGCCCTTCTTGAAGCCCCGCGCCGCGATCCGTTCCAGCGTCGCCGGCGCCATCACCACCCGGCCGGTCGCCACCGCCCGTCGCTCGGTGACGTCCTTTTCGGTCACGTCGACCATCACCGCGTTGCCGGCGGCATCGAAATGGGTGAGGTCGCCGCTCATGACCGGCCCAGCAGGCGGCGGGTCGCGGCGGTGACGTCCGCCTCGCGCATCAGCGATTCGCCGACCAGATAGGCCTTGGCACCGGCCGCGCGCATCCGTTGCAGGTCGGCATGGGCGTAGAGGCCGCTCTCGGCCACCAGGAAGCGGTCCGGCGGCACCATGGGTGCCAGCCGCTCGAAGGTGGCGAGGTCGACCTTCAGGCTCTTCAGGTCGCGGTTGTTGACGCCCAGGAGGCAGGAATGGGGCAGGCGCAGCGCCCGTTCCATCTCGCTCGCGTCATGCACCTCGGCCAGCACGTCCATGCCGAGCTCCAGCGCCTGGGCGGCGAGCTCGGCCACCTGGGCGTCGTCCAGGCAGGCCAGGATCAGGAGGATGCAGTCGGCCCCCAGCTGGCGGCTTTCCGTGATCTGCCAGGGGTCGAGCATGAAGTCCTTGCGCAGGGCCGGCAGGCCGGAGGCCTGGCGCGCCTGGCCCAGGAAGGCGTCGGCGCCCTGG
>NZ_WUJP01000650.1 GCF_009806515.1 Geminicoccus flavidas
AAGTAGGGGGTGTCGGTCAGCACCGACAGGCAGCTGGCACCACCGTCCCGATAGGCCTGCGCCAGCCTGGCCGGGTCGAAGTCGGCGCGGATCAGGCCCTTGCTGGGCGAGGCCTTCTTCACCTCGGCGATCAGAGCATGGCCGCCGCCGTCGCAGGTGCGGCGCAGAGCGGCGGCAAAGCCGCGCGGCGCCTCGTCCGGCAGCTCGGCCAGGAGCGATGCCATGCTGCGCGTCCGCTTGCCGGCGGCGACATGGTCGCGCTTGACCGCGCAGATCTCGGCCAGGACGTCGCTCATGCGCAGCTCCGCGTGATCTCGATCATTCGCTCGAGCGCCCGTGCCGCCCGACCCTCGTCGATGGCCGCAGCGGCCAGCCGTGCGCCCTCCCGCAGGTCGCCCACCCGGTCGGCCACCAGCAGCACCGCGGCAGCGCCATAGACGATCGCGTCGCGCAGCGGGCCGCGCTGGCCGGCCAGGACCGCACGCAGGGCCGCGGCGTTGAACGCCGCGTCGCCGCCCTTCAGGTCACCTGAGCGCGCGCGCTCGATCCCGGCTTCCTCGGGTCCGACCTCGAACACGTTGACCCGGCCGTCCCTGACCTCGGCGACCAGGGAGGGGGCGGTGGTGGTTAGCTCGTCCAGCCCGTCCCGGCCATGCACCACCCAGGCACGCTCCGCGCCCAGCTGGAGGAAGGCCTGGGCGATCGGCTCGACCCAGGCGGCCGCGGCCACGCCCACCACCTGGCGCTTCACCCCGGCCGGATTGGCCAGCGGGCCCAGGAAGTTGAAGATGTTGCGCACGCCCAGCTCGGCGCGGACCGGGCCGACATGGCGCATGGCCGGATGGTGGTTGGGCGCCATCATGAAGCCGACCCCGGCCTCGCGGATCGCCTGCTCGACCAGCGCCGGCCCGCAGTCCAGCTTCACCCCCAGCTCGGACAGCACGTCGGACGAGCCGGACCGGGACGTCGCCGCCCGATTGCCGTGCTTGGCCACCGGCAGACCCGCGCCGGCCGTCACCAGCGCCACGCCGGTCGAGATGTTGTGCGTCCCGGAATGGTCGCCGCCGGTGCCGCAGGTATCGACCGCATCGGCGGGTGCCTGGATCCGGATCATCCGGTCGCGCATGGCGGACGCGGCGGCCACGATCTCGTCGACCGTCTCGCCGCGCACCCTGAGCGCCATCAGGAAGGCGCCGATCTGGGCCGGGGTGGCGCTGCCGTCCATGATCACCGAGAAGGCCTCGCGCGCCTCCGCACCCGACAGAGGTCCACGTTCCGCGAGCTTCATCAGGATCGACTTCATGCCGTTGCCTGAAGGGGTCGTGCTCATGCCTGGCCTCCCACCCCGGCAAGCTCCAGGAAATTCCGCAGCAGGTGCTTGCCTTCTGCGGTCTCGATGCTTTCCGGGTGGAACTGGACGCCGTGAATCAGGAACTCCCGGTGGCGCAGGCCCATGATCACGCCGTCGTCCGAACTGGCATTGGCCACTAGGCAGTCCGGCACGGTCTCCGGGACGGCGCAGAGCGAATGGTAGCGGGTCGCGGTGAACGGGTCGGGCAGGTCCTTGAACACGCCGGTGCCGTCATGGGCGATCCGGTCGGTCTTGCCGTGCATCAGCCTGGGCGCCCGGGCGACCGTGGCGCCGAACGCCTGGGCGATCGCTTGGTGGCCCAGGCACACGCCCAGGATCGGGATGCGGCCCTTAGCGCGGTCGATCAGCTCCAGGCAGATGCCGGCCTCGTTCGGGGTGCAGGGGCCGGGTGAGAGCACGATCGCTTCTGGTCCCATGTCCAGCACCTGATCGACGCTGAGCGCATCGTTGCGCCAGACCTCGGTGGTGGCACCCAGCTCGCCCAGATAATGGTAGAGGTTATACGTGAAGCTGTCGTAATTGTCGACCAGCAGCAACATCTTGCCTGGATTCCGAGCAGGGGCCATCAGGGCCCGAGCCTTAGCCCCAGGCAGGAGCCACGTCGAGATCCTGGCGGGAAACGGTGGTGCGAGGCTCGCCCCGCGGGTGGATTGGGAGGCGAGGTGCGTCCAAAGCGGACTTTCATCTTTTCCAGGCCTGGCCATAATGGCCAGTCAAATGCCAGCCGGTGCGGCCGCGCCGTCGTGGTCAACAGTGACAGCGCAATTTGCCGGACCAGATGAAGCTGCCGAGCCTATCCCGGAAGACCAGAAACTGGCTGAAGCGCAGCCTGCCCGCCATCGCGTGGTCGGCCACGATCGCCGCCACGGCGGTGGGCTTCGTGGCAGTGACCGCATGGGACGACGCCCGCTGGAAGTCGGACTGGCAGCGCGCCGTCCATTCCGAGCGCCCGGCGGTCCTGGTGCAGCAGACCATCCCCATGCAGCAGGCGGCGCTCATGCGCGAGGCGGGCCCAATGCGGGACGCGGTCCCGGTCCGATCCGGCAGTCTGGCTGAACAGCCGCCGACCCTGCGCGAGGTTCCCGAGCCGGCCGAATTCCTGGCAGCCAAGCCGGCGCCGGCTGCGGCAACCGGCACGGTCGCGGTGGCCGCCGCCACCCCACCGGCAACAGAATCGCCGGCAGCGGCGCTGCCGCCATTGCTGGCAACCAGCGCACCCAGGCTGGCCGCGCCACCACCGGCCGCCCCGGCTCCGGTCGCCGCCGCCGCTCCGGCAGCACCTGTGCTGGCCAAGCCAGTGGTGGTCGCCGCCACGCCAGCCGAATCTGCCCCGGCTCTGGTTGCAGCGGCCGCTCCGGCAGCACCGGCGCCGGCTGAGCCAAGGGCGGTCGCGACCGCTCCGGCCGACCTACCGGCGGAGGTTGCGGCCGAAGCTGCCCCGGTCGAGGCTGTCCCGGCAGAGACCGCACCGACCGAAGCCGCCGCGCTCGAGGTCGTCCGGCCCAGGCCTGCGCCTGCCGACGCCGCACCGGCGCAAGCCGGTCCGTTGCTGGCGGCCCTCGCACCGGCGGCCGGGCCCGAGCCGGTCATCCCGGCTCCGCCGGATCCGTCGCCGCTGGTCCGTGAGCCGGTCGAGCCCGAGGTTCCGCCCGCGGCAGTCCTGGAGCCAAGTGCCCAGCCCGCACCGGCGTTCGAGGAGCCCGGCGTGCAGCCGGTGGCACCAGTCGTCGATCCGGAACCGATGCCGCAGGCTGGGCCGAACCGCCGGCATCTGATGCCGGAACGGCTGCGCGGGCCCACGATCGCGATCGTGATCGACGATCTCGGCTACAGCCGCAAGGTCGTGCGCCGGCTGATCGAATCCGGCCAAGCGCTGACCCTGTCGTTCCTGCCGAGCGGGCCGGAAGTGGTGCCCTCAGTGCGCGATGCGGCCCATGCGGGACTGGACGTGCTGCTGCACATGCCGATGGAGGCCACCGGCAGCGCCAATCCGGGGCCGGGCGCCATTCGGGTCAGCATGAGCGATGCGGAGGTCAGGGCCGCGGTGGACAAGGCGGTCGCCGCCGTGCCGGGTGCCGTCGGCATGAACAACCACATGGGCAGCCGCGCCACGGCGGCGCCCAAGACCATGCAGGCGGTGATGGCGGCGCTGGCCGACCACGACATGTTCTTCCTGGACAGCCGCACGGTGGGGCGCAGCAAGGCCCAGGCAGTGGCGCTCGGCACGGGGGTGCCGGCGATCGGCCGCGACGTGTTCCTGGACAACGAGCCGACGGTCGCGGCGGTGACCCGCCAGCTCCAACTGCTGGAGCGCCGGGCGCGGGCCCACGGCTATGCGGTGGCGATCGGCCATCCGCACCGGGAGACGGTGGATGCGCTGATGACGTGGCTGCCGGAGGCCGAGGCACGCGGGGTCCGGCTGGTGCCCCTGAGCAAGCTCGTGACAGTCGACACCTGCCGCAACGAGGCCGCCACCGCGTTCGACTGCGCAGCGCCCGGTAGCGACGAGCGGGTGGCCAAGGCGCTGGCGGACTGAGACCGTGGCCGGACGCGGCGCGCGTCCGGCCAGCCGGGAGTCTTGCCGTCAGTTGGCCCGGTCGTTGGCCAGCGCCACCGCGTCCTGGGCGGCGCGGATCAGCGCCTTCGCCTTGTTGCAGCTTTCCTGGTACTCGGCCTCTGGATCGCTGTCGGCGACCACGCCGCCGCCGGCCTGCACGTACATGCGCCCGTCCTTGATCAGCGAGGTGCGCAGGGCGATGCAGCTGTCCATGTTACCGTCGGCGCCGAAATAGCCGACCGTGCCGCCATAGAAGCCGCGCCGTTCCGGCTCCAGTTCCTCGATGATCTCCATCGCGCGCACCTTGGGGGCGCCGGAGACCGTGCCGGCAGGGAAGCCGCCGATCAGCGCGTCCAGCGCGTCCCGGTCCGGCCGGATCTTGCCCTCGACATTGCTCACGATGTGCATGACATGGGAGTAGTACTCCACGACCATCTTCTCGGTGACCCGCACCGTGCCGATCTGGGCGACCCGGCCCACGTCGTTGCGGCCGAGATCCAGCAGCATCAGGTGCTCGGCCAACTCCTTGGGATCGCTCAGCAGGTCGGCGGACAGGACCGCGTCCTCCGCGCGGTCGACGCCGCGCCGCCGCGTGCCGGCGATCGGCCGGATCGTGACGGTGCCGTCGCGCAGCCGCACCAGGATCTCCGGCGAGGAGCCGACCAGCTGGTAGCCGTCCAGGTCCAGGTAAAACAGGAAGGGCGAGGGGTTGAGGCGGCGCAGCGAGCGGTAGAGGTCGAAGGGCGGCAGGGTGAACTCGGCGGTAAAGCGCTGCGAGGGCACCACCTGGAAGATGTCGCCGGCCGCGACATACTCCTTCGCCGCCTCCACCATCGCATGGTAGTCGGCCCGGCTCATGTTGGGCACCGGCACGATCTCGGCCGCCTCGGTGGCGCGCAGCTCGTGGGCCACCGGCCGCTCCAGCTCGGCCAGCGCCTCGGCCAGCCGATCGCAGGCGGCCTCGTAGGCGGCGGCGGCGGAGACACCGGCTCTCGGCCAGACCGGGGTGATCAGGGTCATCCGGTCGAACACGTTGTCGAACACGCAGACCAGGGTCGGGCGCAGGAACACCGCGTCGGGCAGGCCCAGCCGGTCCTGGTTCTTCTCCGGCAGCCGCTCCATCAGCCGGACCATGTCGTAGCTCATCTGGCCGAACAGGCCGGCCGACATGGGCGGCAGGCCAGGCGGCAGGTCGATGCGGCACTCGCCGATCAGGCGGCGCAGGGAGGCCAGCGACGGCTCGTCCAGCGGCTGGAAGTCCCGGGGCGCTTCAGTGAAGTTCCGGTTGATCTCGGGCCGGTCGCCGAAGCAGCGCCAGATCAGGTCGGGCTTGACCGCGATCACCGAATAGCGGCCGCGTACCGCCCCACCTTCCACGCTTTCCAGCAGGATGCCGTAGGGCCGGCCCTCCCCGAGCTTCATCCAGGCCGAGACGGTGGTCTCCAGGTCGGCCGGGATCACCGTCCAGACCACGGCGGGAGCACCCCGGTCATAGGTCGTCGCGAACTCGGCGGAATCGGGCAGGGTCTTCACGGGCGGGACACTCGATCGGGACGGGAACGGTTCAGGCGCTGGAACGGGATCCGTCGAGCGTCACCATCGCTGGAGCCGGACCACCGCGGCGAGACCGGCCCCTGCCGTGGCGGGCGAGCCGCTCACTGCGGCTGCCCGTCGGCGCGCAGGAAGGTGGCGAGTGCCCGCTCATGGACCACGGGCGGGAAGCGCTGGCGCAGCGCCTGGTCGTACTGGTCGGCGAGATCGGTCGCCATCTCGCTGGTGATCTCGCCCTCAAGCGCGTCGCCGGGCTCGCCCTCGGCCGGGATGACGCGGTCGACGACCACGAAGCCATAGCCGTTGGGCAGCTCCAGCGGCGCCTCGGGCGGCTGGCCGACCGCGCTGGCGAACAGCCGCTCGACCGACTGCGGGCCGAGCTCGCCGGTCTCGCCCATGTCCGTGCGCTTGACCGGCCCGATCGCCACGACCGCGGCAGCCGGCTGGCCACTGGCGGCTTCCTCCAGGCTCTTGCTAGCCAGAACTTCCTCGTGCAGCGCCTTGGCCACTTCCTTGGCACGCTTTTGCCGCGCATCCCCGAGCCAAGTCTCCCGCACCTCGTCCCGCACCTCATCCAGGCGGCGGTCGCGCTCTGGCTCGATCGCGTCGACCTGAACCAGATAGGCGCCGCCGTCCGCCAGGGTCTCCATGGGCGAGATCACGCCCTGGCTGGTGGCGAACGCGGTCTGGAGGACCTCCTCCGGCAGTTCCGGCTCGATCGGCTCGCCCGATCGATCATGGCCGATCTGGTCGGTCTTCTCGATCCGACGTGGCGTGAAGCCGCCGGCTTGCGCCGCCTCCTCCAGGCTCGCACCGCCGGCGATCCGGTCCTGCACCGCATTCTCCAGGCTCGGCAGGTCGTCGGCGGCCTGGGCCAGAGCCAGCTCGTCGTGCAGCCGGTCGCGGACTTCCTCGAACGGCTGCCGGCGCTCCGGCTCCTCCGTCTGGACCACGAACATCACCCTGTTGCCGAAGCCGGTCTGGGTGATCTCGCTGACCCCACCGACCGGAGCGGCGAAGATCACGTCCTCCACGATCCGGTCGGGGAAGCCGCCCCTGGCGACGCTGCCCAGGTCCTGGACCTGCACGCCGCGATCGGCCAGTTCGCTCGCCACTGCCTCGGCCGGTTCGCCGGCCTGGATCCGGCTGCGTACCTCGCCGAGCGTGGCCTCGTCCGGCCCGTCGATCTGCAGCACGGTGCGGCTGGCGGGCTCGGTGAACTCCTGGGCGCGCTCGTCATAGGCGGCACGCAGCCGGTCCTCCGGGATCTCGATTTCCGGCGCCAGATCCTCCGGGCGCATCGTCACCACGGTGATCGTGCGGTACTCAGGCGCTCGGTACTCGGCTTGGTGCTCCTTCAGATATGCCGCCAGCGCCGCCTCGTCCGGCTCTGCCACCCCTTCGACCGCGTCGGCCCGCACCTCCAGCACCCGGCCCTCGCGCTGCTCCTCGCGATGGCGGTGCAGGAGGTCCAGCCCGATGGCGGGCGGGGCGGCCGCGGCTGTCACGCTGTCGACCAGGAGCCGGCGCAACTCCCCTAGGCGGACCAACTGGAGATAGCCCTGCTCGGTCATGGCGTTGGCGCGCAGCAGCTCGTCGAAGCGCTGCTTGCTGAAGCGGCCGCCCACCTGGAAGACCGGGTTGGCCGCAGTGATCCGTGCCAGGGTCGCGTCATCGACCTCCACGCCCAGCGCCCGCGCGTGGGCCTCGATGGTGCGATCGGTGATTAGCTCCGCCAGCACGCGCTGGCCAAGTCCCATCGCCATCGCTTGGTCGCGCTCAATATAGCGGCCGGAGCGCTGGCGCAGCTCGCGCAGCTCCTGCTCGAGCCGGCTCTCCGCCTGCGGCAGGGTCACCTCGAAGTCATCGACCGTCACCAGCGTGTCGCCGCCGGTGCCGCCGCGGAACACGTCACCGATGCCCCAGACCGCGAAGCTCAGGACCAGCAGGCCGACGAAGACGGCGACGATCGCCTTGACGATGGACTTCTTGAGCTTCTCGAACATGTGACCGGCGATCTTCCTGGCAGTCGGCCGCTTGGCATGAGGAGGAGGCAACGCTGGCGGACCAGTGGTGCCAAGATGGAACGGCGCGGAACATAGCCATGCGGGGTGGTCCGGGCAACGCGGCCTTGCGCCAAGCCGCCCGGAGCCGGTCAGGAGCGCGCCGGCTGGACGCCGACCAGGACGCTTTGGCGGTCGCCGCGACCGATGGTGAGCGCCAGGAAGGCAGCCAGGATGCAGAGCGCGCCCGCGGCATAGAGAGCCGGCAGATAGCTGGCGAAGCCGTCGCGGGCTGCACCTCCGCCATAGGCTGCGGCCGCAGCACCCAGCTGGTGGCCCATGAAGACCCAGCCGAACACCAGGTTGGCACGCTCCTTGCCGAACCGGTCCGCGGCCAGGCGCACCGTCGGCGGCACCGTCGCCACCCAGTCCAGGCCATAGAACACCGCGAACAGGGTCAGGCCGTACATGGAGAAGCCGGTGAGCGGCAGGACCAGGAGGGAGAGGCCGCGCAGGCCGTAATACCAGAACAGGAGCCAGCGATTGTCGTAGCGGTCGGACAGCCAGCCGGATGCGATCGTGCCGGCCAGGTCGAACAGGCCGATCACCGCGAGGATGCCGGCGGCACCCACGGGTGCCACGCCGAAGTCGCCGCACAGCGTGATCCAGTGGGTCTGGATCAGCC
>NZ_WUJP01000633.1 GCF_009806515.1 Geminicoccus flavidas
TGGTGGGCGCCGCCTTCCTGCCGACCGACGGCCAGGCCAGCCCCAGCGACATCGTCCAGGCACTGGCGAACGGGGCGCGCAAGGCGGGCGTCATGATCCGCGAGGGCGTGGCGGTCCAGGAGATCCTGGCGGAAGGCGGCAAGGTCATCGGTGTCAGGACGTCCGGCGGCACGGTCCGCTGTGGCCGGCTGGTGCTCTGCTGCGGCCAGTGGACCCGGCAGCTCGCGCGCACCGCGGGCGTCAACGTCCCACTCGTCCCGGTGCAGCACCAGTACCTGATCACCGAGGCGATCCCGGGCGTCACGCCGGACCTGCCGACCCTGCGCGATCCCGACCGGCTGACCTATTACAAGGAGGAGGTCGGCGGCCTGGTGATGGGCGGCTACGAGCCGGACCCGCTGCCCTGGATGCTGGAGGTGCCGGACCGGTTCGAGTTCCAGCTCCTCCAGCCCGACTGGGACCATTTCGAGCCGATCATGGAGCTGGCGCTGGGCCGGGTGCCGGCCCTGGAGACCGCCGGGGTCAAGCAGCTGGTCAACGGCCCGGAAAGCTTCACTCCGGACGGCAACTTCATCCTGGGGGAGGCGCCGGAGCTGTCCGGCCTGTTCGTGGGTGCGGGGTTCAACGCGTTCGGGATCGCTGCTGGCGGCGGTGCCGGGATGGCGCTGGCGGAATGGGTGAAGAACGGTGCCCCGCCCTTCGATCTCTGGCCGGTCGACATCCGCCGGTTCGGCCGCGCCCATGCCGACCCCGACTGGGTGCGCACCCGTACGCTCGAAGCCTACGGCAAGCACTACACCATGGCTTGGCCCCAGGAGGAGCACGAGAGCGGCCGGCCGCTGCGTCGCTCCCCGGTCTACCACCTGCTGAAGGCACAGGGCGCCTGCTTTGGCGAGAAGCTCGGCTGGGAGCGGCCCAACTGGTTCGCGGGGCCGGGCGAGGCGGCCCAGGACGTCTACACCTATGGCCGGCCGAACTGGTTTGCGGCGGTAGCGCGCGAGCACCAGGCCTGCCGGGAGCGGGTCGTGGTGATCGACCAGACCAGCTTCGCCAAGTTCCTGGTGGTGGGCCGGGATGCGGAGGCAGCGCTCTCCTGGCTGTGCGCCAACGACGTGGCCCGCCCGCCGGGCACGCTCACCTACACCCAGATGCTGAACGCGCACGGCGGGATCGAGTGCGACCTGACCGTGGCCCGGCTGGCCGACGACGAGTTCTACCTCACCACCGGCACCGGATTCGCCACCCACGACCAGGACTGGATCCGGCGCAACCTGCCGGACGGCCTGGATGCGCGGGTGGTCGACGTCACTTCCGCCCACGCGGTGTTCTCCCTGATGGGACCGCGCTCGCGCGACGTGCTCCAGGCGCTGACGACCGATGATGTCGGCAACGATGCGTTCCGGTTCGGCCGCTGCCGCAGGCTGGCCCTGGCCGGGGCGCCGGTGCTGGCGCTGCGCATCACCTATGTGGGCGAGCTCGGCTACGAGCTGCACGTCCCGGTCGAGTTCGCGGCGGCGCTCTATGAGCGGCTGATGGCGGCCGGCCAGGCGCACGGCATCGCCAATGCCGGCTACCGCGCCATCGAATCGCTCAGGCTGGAGAAGGGCTACCGCGCCTGGGGCTCCGACATCGGTCCGGATCACTCGCCGCTGATGGCGGGCCTGGGCTTTGCCGTGAAGCTGAAGAAGAACCTGCCCTTCCTCGGGCGCGAGGCGCTGGCGGCACAGGCGGCGGCACCGCTGCCCCGCCTGCTCGCAGGCTTCACCGTGGCCGACCCGGAGGTGGTCCTGCTCGGCCGCGAGACGATCTATCGCGACGGCCAGCGGGTCGGCTGGCTCACCAGCGGCGGGTTCGGCCACACGATCGGCCGGCCGATCGGCTACGGCTATGTCCGGCGGCCGGACGAGGGGGTGGACGAGGCGTTCGTGCTGTCCGGGCGCTACGAGCTGGAAGTCGCGAGCGAGCGGGTGCCGGCTGAGGTACTCCTGGAGGCGCCCTACGACCCAACCTCCCTGCGCGTGAAGGCCTGACGCCATGACCGACACCCAGGCCCGGATCGTGATCATCGGCGGCGGGGCGATCGGCTGTGCGATCGCCTACCACCTGGCCCGTGCCGGCCAGCGCGACGTGCTGCTGCTGGAAAAGGCCCAGCTCACCCATGGCTCGACCTGGCACGCGGCGGGGCTGGTGGGCCAGCTCCGCTCCAAGCGCAATCTGACCCGGCTGATGCAGGACTCGGTCGCGGAGTTCGACCGGCTGGAGGCGGAATCCGGCCAGGCGATCGAGTGGCGCAAGTGCGGCTCGCTGCGGATCGCATCCTCCGATGAGCGGATGGCGGAGATCCGCCGCTCGCTGACCCAGGCCAAGGGGTTCGGCTTCGAGGCCCACGAGATCTCGGCGGCCGAGGCGAAGGCCCGCTTCCCGTTCATGACCACGGACGGCGTGGTCGGTGCCGCCTGGATCCCGTCGGACGGCTACATCGACCCCTATGGCCTGACCCAGGCCTTCGCCGCGGTGGCACGGCGCGGCGGGGTGCGGATCCAAGAAGGGGTGCTGGTCACCGGCTTCGAGAAGCAGGGCCGGCGCGTCACCTCGGTGCTGACCGGCCATGGCCGGATCAGGTGCGAAATCGTGGTCAACTGCGCCGGCATCTGGGCGAAGCGGGTGGGGGAGCTGGCAGGGGTCGCGATCGCCGCCGGTGCGGTCGAGCACCAGTACATGGTGACCGAGAAGAAGCTCGACCTGCCCAAGGACCTGCCCACCTTCCGCGACCCGGACCGGATCTTTTACCTGAAGCCGGACGTGCGTGCGTTCGCCATCGGCGGCTGGGAGAAGGGGGCGCCGGCCTGCTGGCAGGGCGGCGTGCCGTTCGATTTCGGCCGCGAGCTGTTCGCTTCCGACTTCGAGCGGTTCGAGCCGATCGCACTCGGTGCCGCAGAGCGCCTGCCGGTCCTGAACGACGTGGGCATCCAGACCCTGATCAACGGGCCGATCCCGGTCTCCGCGGATGGCGAGCCGGTGATGGGCCTGGCCCCGGAGCTCGACAATTTCTTCGTCGCCTGCGGCTTCACCGCTGGGATTGCGGCCTCGGGCGGGGCCGGCCTCGCCATGGCCAACTGGATCCTTGAGGGCGACCCGGGCATGGACCTGTGGCCGTTCGACATCCGCCGCTTCGCCCGCCAGCAGGCCAACCGCCGCTATCTCGCCGAGCGCAGCAGCGAGTCCTACGGCAATTATTACAGCATCCACTGGCCGGTGGAGGAATTGACCAGCGCCCGTGGCGCCAGGCGCAGCCCACTCTACGACACGCTGAAGGCTCGGGGCGCTGTCTACGGTTCCAAGGCCGGATGGGAGCGGCCCAACTGGTTCCGCCTGCCGGGCAGCCCGGCCGAGGAGCGGCCGAGCTTCCTGCAGCGGCCCGGCTGGTTCGAGGCGGTGGCCGCCGAGCACCGGGCGGTGCGCGAACGGGTGGCGCTGATCGACCTGACCTCGTTCAGCAAGTTCGAGCTGGCCGGCAGTGGCGCGTTCACCGCCTTGCAGCGGATCGTCGCCAACGATCTCGACCGGCCGGTCGGCAGTTGCGTCTATACCCAGTGCTGCAACGAGCAGGGCGGCATCGAGGCCGACCTTACCGTGATGCGGCTGGCCGAGGAGCGCTTCTACATCGTCACCGGCAGCCAGTTCGGCACGCGGGATGCCGGCTGGCTGCGCCGCCACCTGCCGGACGGACTCGAGCTGCGCGAGGTGACCGGGGCGCTGGCGGTGATCGATCTGGTGGGGCCGAAGGCGCGCGAAGTTCTAGCGGCGGTGAGCGACGAAGATGTGTCGGATGCAGCACTGCTCTATCTGACGGGCAGGGAGATGGAGATTGGCCTGGGCCGGGCCTTCGCTGCCCGGATCGGCTATATCGGTGAGCTCGGCTACGAGCTGCACGTCCCGGTCGAGCACGCCGCCCATGTCTACGAGCAATTGCGCCAGGCAGGTGAACCCTTCGGCATCGCCGATGCCGGCTACCGGGCGGTCGACACGCTCCGGCTGGAGAAGGGCTATGTCTACTGGTCCAGCGAGGTGAGCCCGGAGATCGACCCGTTCTCCGCGGGCCTGGGCTTTGCCGTGGCCTTGGACAAGGGACCGTTCATTGGCCGGGACGCGCTGCTGCGGATCCGCGAGCAGGGGCCGGCGCGCCGGCTGATCACACTCGGCATCGATGGCTTCGCACCACTGGTCGGCGGGGAGGTGGTGCTGCTGGACGGCCGGCCGGTCGGCAGCACGACCAGCGCCGGCTTCGGCCACACGGTCGGGCACACGGTCGCCTTCGCCTTCCTTCCGGCAGCACTGGCGAAGGAGGAGCGGTTCGAGATCGAGGCCTATGGTCAGCGCTGGCCGGCCTGGCGCGGGCGGCGCGCGCTCTACGATCCGAAGGGCGAGCGGCTGCGGGGGTGATCCAAGGGGGGAGAGGTGCCATGAGCGAGGAGGTGGTGCAGGCGCGGCAGGCACTGGCCCGGCTGGGCCTGCCGGGCAGCAACGGCCGGCTGGAGCTGCGCCGCCTGGGTGGGCTCACCAACCTGGTGTTCGCCGTGACCGGCGGGCCGGAGCCATGGTGCCTGCGCCTGCCGGGCCGGGGCACGGAGGACTATATCGACCGGGAGGTCGAGGCGGTGAACGCCCGGGCCGCCGCCGCGGCCGGGGTGTCGCCGGAGCTGGTTCATTTCGGCGCGGACGGGGTGATGGTCACCCGATTCCTGCCCGGGGTGGTGACCATGAGCCCGGAGCGGTTCCGCAGCCGGCCCGGCGCCGTCGAGCGGGCGGCGCTTGCGCTGCGGCGA
>NZ_WUJP01000651.1 GCF_009806515.1 Geminicoccus flavidas
CATTGGTGCTGAACCCGCAGATGAAGAACGTGCCGAACAGGACCCAGAAGGTCTGGGTCCGCGCAGCCTCGCGCAGTGCCGCCAGCGGCGAGACCAGTAGGTCGCGCAGCCGGCGATCCCTTGCCGGGGGCGGGGCCGGGGGCAGCTCGCCATAGGCGGACAGCCCGAGATCGGCCGGCCGGTCGCGCATCAGGAGCAGGACCAGCAGCATCGCCAGCACGATCATGCCGAGCACCAGGCACAAGGCCTGGCGCCAGCCGATCGCATCGGTGAGGGCTGCCAAGAGCGGCAGGAAGACGAGCTGGCCGGTGGCGTTGCTGGCGGTCATCAGGCCGACCACCAGGCCGCGCCGCCGGGTGAACCAGCGGGTCGCGACCGTGGCGCCCAGGACCAGCGCGGTCATGCCGGTGCCGATCCCGACGATGACCCCCCAGAGCAGCACGAGCTGCCAGATCTCGGCCATCAGGAACGAGCCGAGCAGGCCCGTCAGGATGAGCAGCAGGGCGGCGATCACCACCTGACGGATGCCGTAATGGTTCATGAAGGCGGCCGCGAACGGCCCCATCAGGCCGAACAGGACGAGCCGGACGGCAAGCGCCGAGGAGATGTCGGCGGTCTGCCAGCCGAACTCCTGCTGGAGCGGCACGATCATGACGCCCGGTGCGCCCATCGCCCCGGCAGTGGCCAGCATGGCGAGAAAGGTCGTGGCCGCGACCACCCACCCATAATGGATGTCGCGGGCGGCGAGGTAGCGGGCGAGGGCGCGTGAAAGCAATTCAGGAAGCCTCGGGCAGGAAGTGGCGGGCTGGAACCGGCATGCTATTTCACTCCTGATGCGGGTACATACCCGTAATACACGGCAGGATGGCCACTGCCACGGCCGGTCAGAGGCGGACAAGCAGGTCGCGGAGTTGCCCGGCGGCATCCTCGCCCAATTGCGCCTTGATCCTGTCCTGCACTCCCTGCCAGGCGGGAATGGCCTCGCCCAGGACCTTGTGGCCGGCCGGCTCAAGGCTGACAGAGG
>NZ_WUJP01000652.1 GCF_009806515.1 Geminicoccus flavidas
CTTCGCGCTGGTCGCTGCCTGATGCCATGCGGACCAGACCCATGCGCTGCAGCAGCCGCACGTTGCGTCCGACGGTCGAACGGTCCAGCTCCATGCGCCGGCCGAGTTCGGTCAGCGACACTGGCTGGGCACGCTTGACGTTCCGCAGCAGGCTGAACTGGGCGACATTGATGCCGACTGGCTGCAGCGCTGCGTCATAGAGCGTGGTGAGCCGGCGCGATGCCGCCCGCAGGGCGATGCAGTAGCAGGGGCTGGAGCTGGATTCGGTCATAACGCGGGTAGGTACCCGTATCTGGTGCCGCTCGTCAATCGGCCACCGGCTCGGCAGCCCCATGGCAGTCACACCCGGGGAGGCGGCAACGGCCAGGGGTGGCGGGCGCGACAGCCCTGTGCTATCGGCGCCGCCGTCGCCAAAAAGTTGTGATGCCCGCCTGGTTGCACCCGGCTATCTGCCTGCTGCGGCGCTTCGCCCAGGCCCGATGGAGTTCGTCATGCCCTCGCGGCGCCCGCTGGTGTTCGGCAATTGGAAGATGAATGGCTTGGCCGCGGACGCGCGGGCGCTGGCTGCCGCCCTGGCCGAAGCCGGGCAGCCGGAGGCCGGCACACTCGCCGTGTTCCCGCCCTTCACTCAGCTGGCGCAGGTCGCAGCGCAGCTTCGGGGCAGCGGCATCATCGTCGGCGCGCAGGACTGCCACGAGGCGGCCAAGGGTGCGTTCACCGGCTCGGTGAGTGCTGCCATGGTCGCGGATACCAGTGCCACGGCGGTGCTGCTCGGCCATTCGGAGCGCCGCCACGGTTTGGGCGAGACCGATGCGCTGGTGCGCGCCAAGGCGGAGGCGGCGCTGGCCGCGGGGCTCGGGACGCTGGTCATCTGCATCGGCGAGACCGAGGCGGAATATCTGGATGGCCAGACCCTGGCCGTGCTGGACCGCCAGGTCGAGGGCTCCATCCCTGACGGGATCGATGCGGCAAAGCTGGTGGTCGCCTACGAGCCGGTCTGGGCCATCGGCACCGGCCGTACGCCCACGACCGAGGAGATCTCGCAGGTCCATGCCCATCTGCGTGGCAAGCTGATTGGCCAACTGGGCGAGGCCGGCCGCGACGTGCCGATCCAGTATGGCGGGTCGGTCAAGGGCTCGAACGCGGCGGCGATCCTCGGTGTGCCGGACGTGGATGGCGCGCTGGTCGGTGGCGCCAGCCTGGATCCGGCCGAATTTCTCAAGATCTTCATCGCGGGTGGCGGGCGGCTGGCCCGGCCCGGGAGCTGACAGCATGCAGACCGTCGTTCTGGTCATCCATCTCCTGATCGCGATCGCCCTGGTGGGGCTGGTGCTCATCCAGCGCAGCGAGGGGGGTGGCCTCGGCCTGGGTGGCGGCGGTGGTGGCGGCGGCTTCATGACCGCGCGCGGCACCGCCAACCTGCTCACCCGCTCGACCGCGATCCTGGCCGGGTGCTTCGTCCTGACCAGCCTGGCGCTGGCGATCCTGTCCGGAACGGGCACCTCGACGCGCTCGATCTTCGACAGCCTGCCCCAGGAGGAGACCGCACCGGTCGAGCAGCCGCAGCCGGCCGCACCCACCGGTCCGGCCGCTCCGCTCGCACAGTGAGCCGAACGCGGGGGAGCCGAAGGCGGGCGGCGCAGGCGGCCCTGGCCGGCGGCCGATCCGCAAACCTGCCGCTGGCGGCTTGCCAGTGGTCGATCGCACGTGGAAACTAGAGGCCGATGACGCGCTACGTCTTCATCACCGGCGGCGTGGTCTC
>NZ_WUJP01000653.1 GCF_009806515.1 Geminicoccus flavidas
CTCGCTCGGTAAGGGCCTGGCAGCCGCCGCACTCGGAGCGCTCCTGCAGCTCAGGGGCTACCGCGTCCGTCTCCGCAAGTTCGACCCCTACCTCAATGTCGACCCGGGCACGATGAGCCCGTACCAGCACGGCGAGGTGTTCGTCACCGAGGACGGGGCCGAGACCGACCTGGACCTCGGCCATTACGAGCGCTTCACCGGTGTCTATGCGCGCGGCAGCGACAGCACGTCGTCCGGCCGGATCTATTCGCGCGTGCTGGAGCGCGAGCGGCGCGGCGACTACTTAGGCGGCACCGTGCAGGTGATCCCGCACGTCACCGACACGATCAAGGAAGCGATCCAGGGCGATACCGGCGATGCCGACATCGTGCTCTGCGAGATCGGCGGCACGATCGGCGACATCGAGGGCCTGCCCTTCCTGGAGGCGATCCGCCAGGTCGGCTGGGAGCTGGGCTCGGAGCGGACCTGCTTCGTCCACGTGACGCTCGTGCCGTTCCTCCAGTCGGCCAAGGAGCTGAAGACCAAGCCCACCCAGCATTCGGTGCGGGAGCTGCGGGCCCTCGGCATCCAGCCAGACGTGCTGGTCTGCCGCTCCGAGCACCCGATTTCGCACGACGCGCGGCGCAAGATCGCGATGCAGTGCTCGGTGCGGCCGGAAGCGGTGATCGCCGCCCTGGACGCCCGCTCGATCTACGAGGTGCCGATCCTCTACCATCAGGAAGGCCTGGACGTTCAGGTCCTGAAGGCGCTGGGCCTGCCGCACGAGCACGAGCCGGACGTAGACACCTGGCGCGCCATCACCCATGCGATCGAGCGCCCGGAAGGCGAGGTGACCATCGGCATCGTCGGCAAGTATGCCGGCATGGCCGATGCCTACAAGTCGCTGGGCGAGGCGCTGGTTCATGGCGGGATCGCCAACCGGGTGAAGGTGCATCTGCGCTGGATCGAGGCCGAGCAGGTCGGCGGCGCGCATGGCCACCACGCCCTCGACGGCTGCTCGGCGGTGCTGGTGCCGGGCGGGTTCGGCGAGCGCGGCGTGGACGGCAAGATCGCCGCGATCACCTATGCCCGCACCGAGAAGCTGCCGTTCTTGGGCATCTGCTTTGGCATGCAGCTCGCCTGCATCGAGGTCGCGCGCCATGTCGCCGGCATCAACGGCGCGTCGTCGACCGAGTTCGGCCCCTGCGTCGACCCGATCGTCGGGCTGCTCACCGAATGGGAGCGGGACGGGCGGCGGGAGCGGCGGGTGCAGGGCGGCGCGCTGGGCGGCACCATGCGGCTGGGCGGCTATCCCGCGCATCTGCAGGAAGGCAGCCTGGCAAGGCGGATCTATGGCGCCCCGGTCATCTCCGAGCGCCACCGGCACCGCTACGAGGTCAATGTCGAGTATCGGGAGCGGCTGGAGGCGGCCGGGCTGATCTTCACCGGCCTGTCGCCGGACGGGATCCTGCCGGAGATCGTCGAGATCCCGGACCATCCCTGGTTCGTCGGCGTGCAGTTCCATCCCGAGTTCAAGTCGCGCCCGTTCGCGCCGCATCCCCTGTTCGCCTCGTTCATCGAGGCGGCGGTGCGCCAGTCCCGCCTGGTCTGAGCCGCGCCGGCACGTGCAAGCAGCGAAAGGGTCCTGTCATGCAGCATGAGGTGACGGCCGGGCCGGTGACGTTTGGCCGGAGCAGGCCGTTCGTCCTGATCGCCGGGCCCTGCGCCATCGAGAGCCGCGACCATGCCCTGTTCATGGCCGATGCGCTGGTGCAGCTCACCACCCGGCTGGAGATCCCGTTCGTCTTCAAGTCGAGCTTCGACAAGGCGAACCGGACCAGCGGCGGCGCCGCGCGCGGCGTGGGCATGGCCAAGGGCCTGGACATCCTGGCTGAGGTGAAGGCCCGGCATGGCTGCCCGGTGCTCACCGACGTCCATGAAAGCCAGCAGTGCCAGCCGGTCGCCGAGGTGGTGGACATCCTCCAGATCCCGGCCTTCCTGTCGCGGCAGACCGACCTGCTGGTCGCCGCTGCCGAGACCGGGGCGGTGGTGAACGTCAAGAAGGGGCAGTTCCTGGCCCCCTGGGACATGAAGAACGTGGCGCGGAAGCTGGAAGAGGCCGGGGCCAGGGGCATCCTGCTCACCGACCGCGGCACCTCGTTCGGCTACAACACGCTCGTCACAGATTTCCGCGGCCTCACCTATCTGGAGGAGACCGGCTGGCCGGTCGTGTTCGATGCCACCCATTCGGTGCAGCAGCCGGGCGGGCAGGGCGGTGCGTCCGGTGGCGAGCGCCGGTTCGTGCCGCTGCTGGCCCGCGCTGCGGTGGCGCTGGGGGTGGCCTCGGTGTTCATCGAGAGTCATGATCGGCCGGACCAGGCGATCTCCGACGGGCCGAACCAGGTGCCGCTCGACCGGATGGAGGAGGTCCTGACCGACCTCGTGACGTTCGATCACCTGGCGAAGACGCGCCCGCTCCCCAAGCTCGCCTGAGAAACCAGAGGAACCCCTGGTCATGTTCGATACCGACATCGTGGGCCTCCATGCCCGCCAGATCCTGGACAGTCGCGGCAACCCGACCGTCGAGGTGGAAGTGACGCTCGCCGAGGGGGCGCTCGGCCGTGCCGCCGTGCCGTCGGGGGCTTCCACCGGCTCGCGCGAGGCGATCGAGCTGCGCGACGGCGACAAGACCCGCTGGCTGGGCAAGGGCGTTGGCAAGGCGGTCGATGCGGTCAATGGCGAGATCGCCGATGCGATCCTCGGCATGGACGCCACGGATCAGGAGGCGATCGACCGGTCGCTGATCGAGCTGGACGGCACGGAAGCCAAGAGCCGGCTGGGCGCCAACGCCCTGCTGGGCGTGAGCCTCGCCACCGCCAAGGCCGCGGCGGCGCAGCTCGGCCTGCCGCTCTACCGCTATGTCGGCGGGACCTCGGCCAGGGTGCTGCCGGTGCCGATGATGAACGTCATCAATGGCGGCGCCCATGCTGACAACCCGATCGACATCCAGGAGTTCATGATCATGCCGGTGGGCGCGCCATCCTTCTCGGAAGCGCTGCGCATGGGCACGGAGGTGTTCCACGCCCTGAAGAAGGCGCTCAAAGACGCCGGGCACAACACCAATGTCGGCGACGAGGGCGGCTTTGCGCCGAACCTGGGGAGCGCCGAGGCGGCCCTGGCGTTCCTGGACAAGGCGGTGGCAGCGGCGGGCTACCGGACCGGCGAGGACATCGTGTTCGCCCTCGACTGTGCCGCCTCGGAGTTCTTCCACGACGGCGCCTACGACATGGCGGGCGAGGGCAAGAAGGTCGACAGTGCCGGCATGGTCGACTTCCTAGCCGGGCTCTGTGACAGGTTCCCGATCCATTCGATCGAGGACGGCATGGGCGAGGGCGACTGGGCGGGCTGGAAGCTGTTGACCGAGCGGCTGGGCGATCGGGTGCAGCTCGTGGGCGACGATTTGTTCGTGACCAACCCCAAGATCCTGAAGGACGGCATCGAGCAGGGCATCGCCAACGCGATCCTGATCAAGGTGAACCAGATCGGCACGCTGTCCGAGACGCTGGACGCGGTGGAGACCGCCAAGGTCGCCGCCTATCGCTCGGTGATGTCGCACCGCTCGGGCGAGACCGAGGACGCGACCATCGCCGATCTCGCGGTCGCCACCAATTGCGGCCAGATCAAGACCGGATCCCTGTCCCGCTCCGACCGGCTGGCGAAATACAATCAGTTGCTGCGGATCGAGGAGCAACTGGGCGAGCAGGCCGTTTATCCGGGCAGGCGGGCGCTGGCGCGCCGCTGAACCCGACCCTTTCACTGGTCTTTTGAGTGCAAAGGCCCGGCGGCGCATCGCGCTTCCGGGCCTTTTTCGTGTCCTGGGCCGGATGCTTCCGCGCGAGGCCGGGATCTTCGCCGGGAGGGTGGAAATATATTACAGGAAACCTTGAAAGTTGTTGCGGCGGCGCGCCGCCCGGACGCTTCGTAAACGTTCGTTGTTGTTGAATGTCTTTAGAGGCTGTGTGAGAAGATTTTGAGCTGCTTTTCCTGAACGCTGTGTAATGAAAAGAACAGGACCTTCGTATACTGCGACCTCCGGATTAATAGGATGTCACATAGGTCCAGAATCACCGAGAATTGGTTTACCCGTCAGGAACCACGTGTCAGATCATCTATCAGATCAGGTGCTGATCCGTTCCCGCCCAGCAACAGGCTAAAGCCGACTGTGCTGGGTTCCGGCACGCAGTGGCGGGCGGAGCAGTACTGAGCTTGAAACCTGCAATTGTCCTGGGGGGGACATCATGCGCAGCCGTATCGCGGCCGTCCTGGCGGCCGCTGGAATCGCGCTCGGCTCACTGATGGCCGCTGCGCCGTC
>NZ_WUJP01000654.1 GCF_009806515.1 Geminicoccus flavidas
GCCAGCCGAGGCCAAGGACAAGCCGATCTTCGAGGGCTTCCGCTACAACAAGAAGCCGAATCTGAAGGGCTGTGGCCTCAGCACGATCAAGATCTTCTACGAAGGCGAGCTGTTCGGCGGCAAGTCGAAGAGCAAGCCCAACATCTCCCAGCTCAAGAACGTCATCGTCCCGCAGATCCTGAAGAAGAAGTGGGACTATGTCGTCATCGACATTGAGGTCTGGGACGAGATCAAGGAGATGGACAAGCTGATCACGGCGATGAAGACCATCCGTGACGGCGTGCGCAAGAAGGGCGGCAAGTCCAAGTTCGGCTACTACCTGATGATCCCGAAGCGGGACTGGTACGCGCCGGTGCAGAACCGCTCCAGCAAGATCAAGGCCTGGAAGT
>NZ_WUJP01000634.1 GCF_009806515.1 Geminicoccus flavidas
CTGCACACGGAGGCAAGCGGCTTCACCTTCCGCTTCGAGCTGTTCGGCATGATCGACCAGTACCTGCAGGTGCTGGGCCAGAAAGGGGCGGCGGTGCCGGAGCGCTACCACGACGTGGTCCGCGAGGCCGGATCGGTGCGCGCGGCGCTGGCGGCGCACGAGCTGCCGCTCACCGCCTGCCACTGCGATCCCTTGTGCGAGAACTTTCTCGACGACGGCGCGCGCATCTGGCTCGTCGACTGGGAATATTCCGGCATCAACGATCCGATGTGGGACCTGGGCGACCTGTCGGTCGAGGCGGAGTTCGATCGAGACATGGATCGGCGCCTCCTCCAGGCCTATTTCGACGGGCCGCCGCACCCGTTCGATGCCGGGCGGATGGTGATCTACCAGGCCATGTGCGACCTGCTCTGGACGCTCTGGGGCCTGATCCAGTACGCCGACGGCAACCCGGCCGAGGACTTCTGGGCCTATGCGGTCGGCCGGTTCGAGCGCTGCCGCCGGCTGATGGCGACCGAGCGGTTCGCCCGCAGCCTGCGCGACGTGCAGGTCGGGCCCGGCTGAGCCTCAGGAAGCGGGCCGCGCACCGCCGTCCGTGCCCCTGACCCGCTGGGTCACCTGGTCCAGCCGCGCCAGCACCCGGTCGACCAAGACGGCCATCACCTGGTCGTCGGGCAGGCCGCTGCCCGTCAGCACCGGCCGCTCGCCATGGCGGCGCAACTGCTCCTTCGCCACCATCTCCACGATCGAGTGCAGCGCGGTAGTGCCGCCTTGCGGCTGCTCCGGCACCGCGGCCCCCGCCAGGAGCGGCCGCTCGGGCGAGGGTTCCGGGGCAGGGGGGAGCGACAAGTCGAGGCGGAGCGGCGGCGGTGCCGAGACGGGCGGTGCCGCGCATTCCGCCTGGCTGCGCACCAGGTCGCGGATCTCCTCCAGGAGGCGCTGCTGCTCGACGGGCACCCTCCCGGCCGGCTCGGCCGGCGGCGGCTCCTGGACGCAGCGCCGGGCTAGGAGGCCGATCTCGTCGCCGCGCAGGGCCAGGCGCGCCAGTTCCGGCGCGTCGCCGGCAGCGAGCCCGCCCGCCAGCCGGCGCAGCGGCAGGAGCAATCCCAGGCGGAGCCAGCCGGCCAGCAGCAGCGCGCTCGCCGCCAGCAGGCAGGCGGAACCGGTCAGCAGCAGCATTAGCCGGTCGGGAAGACCAGTGCCGCGCGCGACAGCCCGCTCGCGCAGCGTCTCGAACGCATCGTCCAGCACCAGCAGAGGCTCGATCACCGGCAGGTCGAGCAGCCGGCCAGCCGGCTCGCCCGGATCCGCGCGCAGCAGGATCTCGGCCCGCCGCCCGGCGGCCTCGAGCTGGTCGAGGGCGCCATGGATCCGACTGTCCGCGTCGCCTAGCCGGCCGCGCAGCAGCCCGATCGCGGCGCGCGCCTGGCGCAGGCCCGCCTCGGCCGCAGCACGGACCGCCGGATCGCCGCCCCCGCGCAGCCGCTCCAGGTCGTGGGCGATGCCGTCATAGCCGAAGCTCCGGCGCAGATCGGCGATCGCGACGGCCACGGCCGGGTCCGGTGGGGCTGGCCCAGCCGCGTCCAGCCGCGCACCCCAGGTGACGGCCGCCACCAGCACGAGTGCGGCCGCCACCACCAGGGCGGTCAGGAGGTCGCTGGTGCGCAGCCTTACACCGGTGCGGCGGAGCAGTGGATCCGGCAGGTCAGGGGTCGGCGTCATGGTTGGGGATCCGAGATGCGGGGTTGCGGGTGTGCGCTCCGACTCCAGGGCCGGTCGCCGCGGGCAGCGCTGAGGGTGGCGAACCGGAGGCTGCCGGGCTCGAGCCTGACTTCCAGCCCGCGCGCGGCCCTGAGCGCACTGCGCCCGATCGAGCGGGCCGGCGGCGGGCAGGCTCGTTCGGCCACCAAGTCGAGCACCAGGTCGGCATGGCGGCAGTCGTCGCCGGGGTCACCCTGGCCGGTCAGCACGGCGACCCGGTGCCCGGCCAGCTCCAGCATGCAGCCGAACGGGTCACAGCCGGGCCGGCCGGGTGCGGCCTCGGGCCAGCGGGCGAGGCGCCCCGAGGCGCCGGTGCGGGTGCGCCAGGCCTCGGCGACCCGCCCGTCCAGCTTGCCGGGCGTGCGGACCAGCCGGCCATCCTCGGCCAGCACGGCCACCACCTTCGCATCGGGAGCCACGAACAGGCGCGGCGGCTGGCCCAGCACCGCGATGCCGAGGCCCAGCAGCACGGGCGGCAGGCCCAGCAGCCGCCAGGGGCGCTGCCAGATGGCGAGCCACAGCCCGCCCAGGACGATCAGGGTGATGCAGCCGCTGGTCATGCCCGGGATAGCGAAGCTGGCATGCGGCCAGGCGGCGATCTCTGCCGCGATCCACAACACCAGGGCCACACCGGCACCCATGACCATGAAAGCCGGCTGGTCCAGGCCCAGCGGCAGCAGCGCCGTACCCAGCACCGCTGCCGGCATCACCAGGAACGAGGTGAGCGGTACTGCCAGCATGTTCGCCACCACGCCCCAGGTCGCGACCACACCGAAATGCCAGGCGCCGAAGGGAGCGGTGGCGATCGTCGCGATCACCGTGGTCAGCACGATCCCGCCGAGATAGGCCAGGAAGCGTCGGGTCGGGCCGCTCGGGGTGGCGGGTCTGCGGGCGCGGTGGGCCGAGAGCGCCTCGAAAAGGGCGATCAGGCCGACCATCGCCGCGAAGGTGAGTTGGAAGGACGGCCCCAGCAGGCTGTGCGGGGCCACGAGCAGCACGGCCACGGCCGCCACGGCGAGCAGGCGCAGGGAGATCGGGTCGCGGTCCACCAGCACGGCGGTGAACACGATCGTGGCGGTGACGAAGGAGCGCTGGGCCGGCACGGAGGCGCCCGAGATCACCAGGTAGAAGGCGCAGGCCAGGATCGCGGCGACCGCGGCACCCTTCTGGGCGGGCAGGCGCAGGCAGAAAGGTGGGCACAAAGAGAGGCCCCAGCGCGCCAGGAAGAACACCACGCCGGCCACCAGGGTGAAGTGCAGCCCCGAGATCGAGATCAGATGGGCCAGGCCCGAGCGCTGCATGTCCTCCCAGACCCGCTTGTCGACGGCACCCCGCTGCCCGGTCACCAGTGCGGCGGCCACCGCCCCCGCGGCGCCTGGGGTGGCGCTGGCGATCCGGTTACTCAGTGCAGTGCGGATCCGCTCGACGAACAGGGCCGGGCCGCTTTCGCCGGCGGCGGCCGCAACCATGGTGGGCGCTCCCAGCGACCAGCCCACAGCGCCCAGGCCCTGGAACCAGGCGTCGCGCGCCCAGTCATAGCTGCCGGGCAAGGCCGGCGGCTGCGGTGCCTCCAGGCGTGCCCGGATCCGGATCCGGTCGCCGGCCGCCAGTAGTTCCGCACCCTTGGCCACGCCGATGCGGATGCGCTGCGGCACCGCGGCCAGCTCGCGGTCCAGCACCGCCACCTGGTCCAGG
>NZ_WUJP01000635.1 GCF_009806515.1 Geminicoccus flavidas
GTCAGGCGGTGGCCGCGCGCCCGCCCCTCGATCGCGACGATGCGGCCCTCCACCTCCAGGGTGAGCGGGCGGGCCAGCGAGATCGTGTCGACCTGTACGGTGCGCCAGACGGCGATCAGATATCCCGCCGGCAGGGCGGCCATGAGGCAGGCCAGGGTCGCCAGGGCGGTCTGGCGGGCATAGAGGGCATACAGGGTGAGAGCGGCGGCAGCGGCCAGGACGAGGAGGGCAATGCCCGTCCAGCCGCCTGCCGGATCGTCCGGTGGGGCCATGAACAGGAGGACGCCCAGCCCCATCAGCACGGGTGCCCACAGCGCCCAGCGATGCCGTTCCGCCAGGAGCAGGCGGTGCAGGGCGAGGAGCACCGCGAACGAGCGGATGGCACCCGCCCCGGCACCCTGCCGGACTGCCGCCGACCAGGTCGTCCGACCTTGCTGCACCTGCGAGCGGTCCCGTGCTAAAGCGCGACGCGCGGGTTAGCGTCGCATCAACTTAAGGTTAATTCGGGTCGGGCAGGATATCAACTGATGAGTGTAATCGTCCGGTTCGCACCCTCGCCGACGGGCTATCTGCATATCGGCGGGGCGCGTACGGCTCTGTTCAACTGGCTGTTCGCCCGGTCCAAGGGCGGCAAGTTCCTCCTGCGCATCGAGGACACCGACCGCGCGCGCAGCACCGAGGACGCGATCCAGAAGATCTTCCAGGGCCTCGAATGGCTGGGCCTGGACTGGGACGAGGAGCCGGTCTTCCAGTTCGCCCGCGCCGCCCGCCACGCCGAGGTCGCGCACCGGCTGCTGGCCGAGGGTAAGGCCTATCGCTGCTGGTCGACCCCGGAAGAGCTGGAGGCGATGCGTGCCAAGGCGCGCGCGGAAGGCCGCCAGCCCCGCTATGACGGCACCTGGCGCGACCGCGACCCATCGCTGGCGCCTGCCGGCGTCGACCCGGTGATCCGGCTGAAGATGCCCCAGACCGGCGAGACCACCGTCCAGGACATGGTCCAGGGCGAGGTCACCGTGGCGAACATCCAGCTCGACGACATGGTCCTGCTGCGCGGCGACGGCACGCCCACCTACATGTTGTCCGTGGTGGTGGACGATGCCGACATGGGTATCACCCACGTGATCCGCGGCGACGACCACCTGACCAATACCTTCCGCCAGGTGCAGCTCTACCGGGCGATGGGTGCCGAGCCGCCCACCTTCGGCCACATCCCGCTGATCCACGGGCCGGACGGGGCCAAGCTCAGCAAGCGCCATGGCGCGCTCGGCATCGAGGCCTATCGCGACATGGGCATGCTGCCGGAAGCGATGCGCAACTACCTGATGCGGCTGGGCTGGTCACACGGCGATGCCGACGTGATCTCCACCGAGGACGCGATTCGCTGGTTCGACATGGCCCAGGTCGGCCGCTCGCCGTCGCGCTTCGACATGCAGAAGCTGACCTCGCTCAACGCCCATTGGCTGCGGGCGCGTGCCGACGAGGGCCTGATCGGGCTGATCCGCCCGATCCTGGAGGGGGCCGGCTTCACGCTGGACGAGGCCGGCACGGCGCGGCTCCAGGCAGGGATGGGTGGGCTCAAGGCGCGGTGCCGGACTCTAGTGGAACTGGCCGAGGCGGCGGCCTTCTACGTGGAGCCGCGCCCGATCCGGATCGCCAGCGATGCCGCCAAGTTGCTCGACCCGGCAGCGCGCGAGCGGCTGGGTGCGGTGGCGGCACGACTGGCGGCGGTCGAGCCGTTCGACGAGGCGACGCTGGAAGCCGAGTGCCGGGCCTATGCCACAGAGATCGGGCTGGGATTCGGCAAGCTGGCGCAGCCGCTCCGTGTGGCACTGACTGGTTCTACGGTGTCACCCGGGTTATTCGAGGTCATGGTGGTGCTGGGCAGGGACGAGGTCGGGGCCCGGCTGGAGGACGCTGCGGCCGGACGTAACCCGGAGAAGAACAGCCGGCGCTAAGGTGCAACCGGCTCGTCGATGCTGCGTTTCATGCACGCATCGATGCGCCGCAGGCAGATGCCGACCAAGGACATTCCGTACCAATCTCCGGCCTGACCGGGTGAAGACTGGTGTTTCGATAATGCAAGGGACAACGAGGAGAGCCCGATGACAGCTTCAACCGGCAAGTCGGCGACCTTGACCATGCCCGATGGCAAGACCGCCGAGCTCCCCGTGCTGGGCGGCGTGCTTGGGCCCAACGTCATCGACATCCGCAAGCTGTACGCCCAGACCGGGATGTTCACCTACGATCCCGGCTACACGTCGACCGCCAGCACCACCTCCAGGATCACCTATATCGACGGCGACGAGGGCGTGCTGCTCCATCGCGGCTACTCGATCGAGGAACTGGCGACCAAGAGCGACTATCTGGAGGTCTGCTACCTCCTCTTGAACGGCGAGCTGCCGACGGCCGCGCAGAAGGCCCAGTTCGTGCGCGACATCACCTACCACACGATGCTGCACGAGCAGATCCACTTCCTGTTCCGCGGCTTCCGCCGCGACAGCCACCCGATGGCGGTGATGATCGGCGTGGTGGGGGCGCTCTCGGCCTTCTACTACGAGGACCTGAACTCCGACGATCCGCACCACCGGATGATCGCGACGCACCGGCTGATCGCGAAGCTGCCGACCATCGCGGCGATGGCCTACAAGTACACGATCGGCCAGCCGTTCGTGTACCCGCGCAACGACCTCTCCTATGCCGAGAACTTCCTGCACATGATGTTCTCGGTGCCCTGCGAGCGCTACGAGGTCGACCCGATCCACGCGAAGGCGCTGGACCGGATCTTCATCCTCCATGCCGACCACGAGCAGAACGCCTCGACCTCGACCGTCCGCCTGGTGGGCTCGACCGGGGCCAGCCCGTATGCGGCGATCGCGGCCGGCATCGCCGCCCTTTGGGGTCCCGCCCATGGCGGCGCTAACGAGGCGGTGCTCACCATGCTGCGCGAGATCGGCGACCCGTCGCGCATCCCGGAGTTCATCGAGAAGGCCAAGGACAAGGACAGCGGCTTCCGCCTGATGGGCTTCGGCCACCGGGTCTACAAGAACTACGACCCGCGTGCCCAGGTGCTGAAGGAAAGTGCGGACCAGGTGCTGGCGCAGCTCGGTAAGGCCGACAACCCGCTGCTGGCGATCGCGCGCGAGCTGGAGAGGATCGCGCTCTCCGACGAATATTTCGTCAAGCGCAAGCTGTTCCCGAACGTCGACTTCTATTCGGGCATCATCCTGGAGGCGCTGGGCATCCCGTCCAAGATGTTCACGGCGATCTTCGCCCTAGCCCGCACCGTCGGCTGGGTCGCGCAGTGGGACGAGATGATTCAGGATCCCGAGCAGAAGATCGGCCGGCCGCGCCAGCTCTATACGGGCTACGACCGCCGCTCCTTTGTCCCGCTCGACCGGCGCGGCTGAGCGGCCCGATCGTCTTGCCGCTGCACGAATCCCGGGGCGCCGTGCGGCGGCAGGGGTGGGAAGTACGGGATTTGCCTGCTAGATGCAGGTCGCAAACCGTCTCGACCATGCTCGGGTAGCTTTCCATGGCTCTCATCTCCGCGGCGCTGGGCCGGATCAAGCCCTCGCCGACTATCGCGATCACCAACCTCGCCCGCGAGCTCCAGGCCAAGGGCCGGGACGTGATCGGGCTCGCCGCCGGCGAGCCGGATTTCGACACGCCCGACTACATCAAGGCCGCGGCGATCGACGCGATCAACCAGGGCCAGACCAAGTACACCGCCGTGGACGGGACGCCGCGTCTGAAGAAGGCGATCGTCGCCAAGTTCAGCCGCGAGAACGGCCTGGCTTATGCGCCCGAGCAGATCACGGTCGGCACCGGCGGCAAGCAGGTGCTCTACAACGCCTTCATGGCGACGCTGAACCCGGGCGACGAGGTGGTCATCCCGGCACCCTACTGGGTGAGTTATCCCGACATGGTGCTGCTGGCCGGCGGCACCCCGGTGTTTGTGCCCTGCCTGGAGCAGCATGGCTTCAAGCTCCAGGCCGGGGATCTGGACCGGGCGATCACGCCCAAGACCAAGTGGCTGGTGCTGAACTCGCCGAGCAACCCCACCGGCAGCGCCTACACCGCGGCGGAGCTCAAGGCACTGACCGAGGTGCTGCTGAAGCACCCGCAGGTCTACGTCATGACCGACGACATGTACGAGCACCTGGTCTATGACGGCTTCACCTTCGCGACCCCGGCCCAGGTCGAGCCGCGCCTGATGGAGCGCACGCTCACCTGCAACGGCGTGTCCAAGGCGTTCGCCATGACCGGCTGGCGGATCGGCTACGCGGGCGGGCCCAAGGACCTGATCAAGGCGATGGGCACGATCCAGTCGCAGAGCACCTCCAACCCCAGCTCGATCAGCCAGGCGGCGGCGGTGGCCGCACTGGAGGGCGACCTGTCCTTCCTGCCGGAGCGCAACGAGGTCTACCGGCAGCGCCGCGACATGGTGGTGGCGCGGCTGAACGAGGCGCAAGGTCTGTCCTGCCACAAGCCCGAGGGCGCCTTCTATGTCTATCCGTCCTGCCAGGGCGTGATCGGCAGGAAGACCCCGGATGGCCAGGTGATCGGGTCGAGCGAGGACTTCGCCCGCTACCTCCTGGAAGGTGTCGGCGTGGCCGTGGTCCATGGCAGCGCATTCGGACTGGACCCGTTCTTCCGGATCTCCTACGCGACCGCGACCGACGTTCTGGAGGATGCCTGTGCGCGGATCCAGAAGGCCTGCGCGGCGCTCTCCTGAACGGTTCCGACCCGGGGGAACGCATCAGGCGGCGTGTTGCCGGATACCGGATTGCACCTGTAACGCGTTCCCCCCTGGACGTCGCCCGGCGTCGGTTCTAGGCAGGTCCCTTCCGGAAAACGCCTCCGGACTGTCATAATCGAGTGAGGGGGGACCTCCACATGAACCCGTTCATGTCCGACGTGGAGCTGCTGGCGCTGGCTGCCAGGCGCCTGGGCATGGAACCCGAGGTACTGATGCAGCGTTATTACGGCTCGATCCTGGATGCCGAGCACGAGTTCGAGGAGTTCTGCCGCAGTGGCCGGCTGCAGGACAGCTTCAGGGTCATGCTGCGGGCCCGGCTGAATGCCATGCCGGGCGAGGCGCAGGAGAGTGGCGACGCAGGCATGGCGACGGTTCCGGCCTGAACCCGGGTCCGAGCCGGCCGGGGCAGCGAAGGGCAACCTGGATGACGGCGGACTCGACCATCGCACCTCGCCCTACTGCGCTGGTGTTCGACCTCGACGGCACGCTCGTCGATAGCGTGTACCAGCATGTCCTGGCGTGGCACCATGCGCTGCTGGAGAGCGGCATCGAGCTGTCGATCTGGCGCATCCACCGCAAGATCGGCATGAGCGGCGGGCTGTTCACCCGCGCTTTGCTGCGCGAGA
>NZ_WUJP01000636.1 GCF_009806515.1 Geminicoccus flavidas
CCGGTCGGGACCTGGATGCGGAGGTGCTCCGCCAGCTCCAGGAGCGGCACGCTGCGGCGTACCGGAAACTCGCGGGAGACGTCCGGCCGCTGCCCGGGACGCTGGAGCTCCTGGCGCACCTGACGGAGCTGGGCTGCCCCTGGGCGATCGCGACCAGCGGGCGGATGGAGACGGCCGGCCCGGTCCTGGAACGCCTCAAGGTGCCCCGGCACGTCCCGATCATTACCCGCGACCTGGTGCGACACGCCAAGCCCGACCCGGACCTGTTCCTGGCGGCCGTCGAGAAGCTCGCCCTGCCGGCGGCCGATGCCTACGTGGTCGGCGACAGCGTATGGGACATGCTGGCGGCCAGGCGGGCCGGCATGCTGGGCGTGGGACTGCTCTCGGGCGGCTATGGCACCGACGAGCTGGAGCGCGCCGGAGCCTATCGGGTCTATGACGACCCGGCGATGATGATGCGCCATCTGGACGAGCTGGGGGTACGCCGCCCCTGAGCGGGCAGGCCAGGGCAGCCGACGTCAGACCGGTTCCAGCGCCCTGATCTTGAGGGCGCGCCTTGCCCGCTGCAGGCGCGATGCACGCAGTTCCAGGAGCCTTCTCTCCAGAAGGGCGCCGAGTTCGCGCAGTCGCTCCTCGCCCAGACGCTGCGCTTCCACGAACATCGAGGTCTCCTCGGAGCGAGCGTGGTGGTCCACCGCCTGGTACAGGGCCTGCAGATGCTCGTCGAACACTGTGGACGACGTGTCCAGCCCGACCACCACCGCCAGCATGTCCGCGAGCTGATGGTGCTCGGCGTGGGCGATCGGGACCTTCTCGCTCACCGGCTGCACGGCCGGATAGAAGATCTCGTCCTCGATCTGCTCGTGCATCTCCAGCTCGCCGGCCAGAACCCGCATCAGGAGTCGCCGCTCCGGATCGTGGCGCGGCGTGGCCAGGATCTGGGTGAAGGTGTAGCGCAGCAGCTCGTGATGCCGGAACAGGAACTGGTCGGCCTTCTCGCCGCGGCGGCCAGTGTCGGCTTCTTGCTGGACCGGGACCGTCACCGTTTCGTCGCCAGGCTGCGGCAGGCGGCGAATCTCGACCATGCCGGCACGCAGGCGCACCTCGTAGCGCGGCTGCGGCGCTGTCGCTGGCCCATCGAGCGGATGGCCGGAGGAGAGACAGAAGCGCGAGCCGTGCCAGGGGCAGACCAGGCCGCCCTCCAAAACCCAGCCCTTGTCCAAGGGCCCACCCATATGCGCGCAGCGGGCGCCCAGTGCATGGACCTGGCCCCGGTGCAGGACCAGGACGACGCCGACCGCAGCACGGGCATGCTCGTCCCAGACTTCCACCCGGCGCGGCCGATCCTCCTCCAGGTCGGCCAGCGGAAACACCGGCAGGAAGTGACGCGGCTCGGAGCCCCGGTCGGCATGGTCAACCCCGATCCGGCCCCGATAGACGAGATGGCCGCCGAGATAGGCACCGGTCAGCGTGAGCAGCCAGGCAAGCGCGCTGGTCAGTCGGCCTTCCTGCCGCCGCCCCTGCCGGCGCCGCCGCACCGAAGTGGCGAACAGCCCGAGCGACGCCGTGTTGACGAGCGCATGGACCAGCCCGACCCGGCGGTCGCGCCCGTGGGTATGCTGCCAGTCGATCATCCCGGCCAAGGCTGCGCCCACCGCCGTCAGGCAGCCGGCCTGCAGGTTGAGGTCGGCGGCTTGGTCGAACCGCGTGCCGTTGCTGCGTCGGAGAGCCCCCAGCAGATCCAGCGCCAGGGACACTGTCCAGGCGCCGATCGGGATGGTGACCAGGAGGGGATGGAGCGGGTGACCCAACCAGTTGCCGTGCAGCGCATTGCGGATCGACTGGGCGTGGCGGCCGGTCAGCCGCTGCGGCAGGGCGACGGCGTTGCCGATCCGGTAGCCGACATGATCGAGTGCGGCGGCTCCCTCGACCTGGGCGATCGTCCGGTCTGCCGCCGCCGCAAGCCGGTGCTCCCGCATCGTGGGTCCTTTTCAGTGCCTTTGCCGCCTTTTCCGTCAATCCGCTCCGGACGCCCGGGTTCCGACGGGCCGGGAAATGGCGCGGCACTCACTCCGGCAGGGGCTCGCCCAGCCGGTCGCCCGGCCGGATACCGCGCTCCCTGGCCGTACCGCCCAGGATCTCCAGCACGTAGCGGACCGGCTGGCCGGACGGTAGCAGCTTCAGGGAGTGCGGCTCGGCCTGTTCGGTGATGCGGACGATCTCGCCGTCCGCCTTGATGAAGATCAGGTCGAGCGGCAAGGGCGTGTTCTTCATCCAGAAGGACACGGACTGCTCCTGGCCGAAGTCGAACAGCATGCCGTGGTCCTTGGGCAGCTCCTCGCGGAACATCAGGCCGCGGCTGCGTTCGGACGGGGTGCGGGCGAGCTCCACGAAGTAGGGAAGCGGACCTTGCCTCGTATGGATGGTGAGCTCGGTCAGGTCCTGCGCCAGGGCCGCCGGCGCCAGCCAGATCGCCAGGCCGAAGGCCAGGAGCAGGCCGGCGCCTCTGGCTTTACCCTGATGCACCAGTCTGGCAACCATGCGCGCCGAACGAGCCAAGAGTTCCGCGCCAATGGACATCTCCGCCCACATCCGCACCGTCCCTGATTTTCCCAAGCCCGGCATCCTCTTCTATGACATCTCGACCCTGCTCGCGAACCACCTGGCCTACCGGGCGGCGATCGAGCGGATGGCCGGGATCGCGGCGAGGTACCGGCCGGACGTCCTGGTGGGGATCGAGAGCCGGGGGTTCATCTTCGCCGCACCCTTGGCGCTCCACATGGATCGCGGCTTCGTCATGGTCCGTAAAGTGGGCAAGCTGCCGGGTGCGGTCGTCAGCCATGACTATGACCTGGAATATGGCAGCGATACCGTCCAGATCGTCGAGGACCTGATCCCAAAGGGGGCCAGGGCCGTGCTGATCGACGACCTGATCGCGACCGGCGGCACCGCCGAAGCCTCGATCCAGCTCCTGCGCAAGATCGGTGCGGAGCCGGTGGCCGCGGTCTTCCTGATCGAGCTAGACGGGCTGGGCGGGCGCGGGCGGCTGAGCGTGCCGGTGGAAACGGTCCTGACCTACCCGGCCTGAGGCGTTGGCGCCCGGCCGAAGCAGTCACGTACCGATTTCAGGAAATTTACTTCTGCCTGCCGCCGCGATGCGACTAGCCTGCGGTGCAATGGCCGGAGGCGGGTCGATGGGCTGGGGCAAGCTGGCGGCGGTGGCGATCACCGGGCTTCTTCTGTCGGGACCGGTATTTGCGGCCGACGAGTTCTTCCTGGGCTTCGGCAATGACGGCTACGACGTTGTCCATTACGGGCTGGACCTGGACGTCAGGCCGGTCACCAACCGGCTGGACGGCAAGGCGCGCCTGCTGGTCCGGGCCCGGCAGAACCTGTCGAGCCTGACCCTGGACCTGGCAGCGCTGAAGGTGCGCAAGGCCAGGATCAACGGCAGCCCGGCGAGGTTCGCGCAAACCGGCGACAAGCTGACGATCACGCCCAGGCGGCCGATCCGCAAGGGCTGGCCGTTCGTGCTCACGGTTGAGTATGGCGGCAGGCCAGTGCCGGTCCAGGACCCGACCGCACCCGATGATCCAGACCTGACGCTCGGCTGGCACAAATATCTGAGCTCGATCTATGTCGTGAGCGAGCCGGTCGGGGCCGGCACCTTCTTTCCGGCCAATGACGAGCCGAGTGACAAGGCGATCTTCACGATCGCGGTCACCGTCCCGGACGGCTACAGCGCGGTCGCCAACGGCGTGCCGCTGTCCCGCAAGCGGCTAGGCGACAGGCGCCGGTTCGTGTGGGCGATGCACGATCCGATGGCCCCCTGGCTGGCGACGGTCCACGTCAACAAGTTCAGGCTCACCACGCGAATGTCCCGCACCGGCGTGCCCATGCGTATCTATACGACCGCCGGGACGCCCGAGGAGGACATTGCCGGCTATGCCCGCGCGGCCAAGATGATCCCCTATTTCGAGCGGCTGGTCGGGCCCTACCCGTTCGACGCCTATGGCAGCGTCGTAGTGGACGACCCGACCCTGACATATGCGCTTGAGACCCAGGCGATGTCGACCTTCCCCAAGGGTGCTGCGGACGAGCGGATCGTTGCGCACGAGCTGGCGCATCAGTGGTTCGGCAATGCGGTCTCCGTAGCCAGTTGGCGCGACCTGTGGCTGGGTGAGGGGTTCGCCACCTATTTCGAGGTGCTCTGGCCTAACCGCGCCTCGCCCGACGGATTCGCGGCGGAGATGCAAGCGCTCTACGCCTATGCCCTGCGCAACCAGCTGGGCCCGGCCGTGGTGGAGCAAGGCGACCAGATCTTCAGCGACCGCACCTATGTCCGGGGCGCGCTTACCCTGTACGCGCTCCGGCTCGAGGTCGGCGCGACGATGTTCCGCAGGATCCTGCGGACCTTCTTCCGGATGTATGACGGCAGGAA
>NZ_WUJP01000637.1 GCF_009806515.1 Geminicoccus flavidas
CGTGCGTTCAGCGGATTTTGTGCGTGTGGCCGCAAGAGTGTCGCGCGACCCGGACGTGCCTAGCCTCCTCCAGGCCTGGCTCTACGGGCAGGCACTGCCGGCATTGCCAAGCACGACCGGGGCCCACCTGCGGGCGCACGGCTCGGCCGGCCCGATGCCAGACCTGGTCGGGCTGCGCTGCACCGGCGGCGCGCACCGATCGGTCGTGAGTACGGACTGCCGCTGAGCCATCCGGCGGCTGTCCACGTTCCGGATGTGCTCACGGCAGGCATGGCCATTGCGGTGTTATCGTGCGCAATCCACACGCTGGCACACCCATTATCGCCTCTCGCGTCCTCTAGATGAGGAGATTGGTGGGAACCCAAGAACTTGCCTGCCCCTCAGCCATTGCCGTGACCGCGAACATCGTTGCCGATCCCTGGCTTCACACTTCTACGGCGCGTTGCCGCAGCACAGATGCCTGAGATCTACTTCTCGGGTACATAAACAACGTCGAAGTCGCGGATCAGTGGGCCCAATGAATAATACGATAGATGCTGCGAAACGGGGTGACCGGATTAAGCTCATTTCCAAGCTAGAAATAGGATTCTATCGGTGAATTCGTTCTTTTTCATTGCCGCTCCATAAGACTATCTCATGCCATCAATGATCCGCCGAGCTTTGGAGAAGCTGCGGCCTGCCATGCCCGCACCTGGCGTCGCTCTGGCAACTCCTCTTGCGTATTTCGCCGCCGGTCTCCTTTCGCTCACGCTGACGGAGACGCTGGACGACATTGCGGCCGTGTGGTTCGCGACGCCCATCCTGTATGCTGCACTGCTGCGCCATCAGCCGCGCATCTGGATCAGCCTCGCCATTCTGGGTGGCGTGGCGGACTTCGCCTGCGGCTACGTCAATGGAACGGACTGGCGGGTGGGAGTGGGGAACGCAGCCATCGGGGCCGGTGAGGCACTGCTCGGCGCCTGGCTGATCCGACGATTCGGCGGTCCCGGCTGGAGCATCAACACGGCGCGTGGTGCGGTGATCTTCGCGCTCGTCGCCATTCTTCTTCCTGTGGCCTCTGCGGCCGTGGCGGCGGCTCAGCTCTTCTTCCGGGGACTTGCGCCCTTCGGCATGGTCTGGTCGACTTGGTACACGTCGGAGGTCCTCGGCCTGCTGCTTGTGGTGCCTTTCGTGCTGAGTTGGACGGAGCCGGGCCTGTGGCGGGAGAGGATGAGGCGGTCAGTGATCGAAGCCGCGCTCCTGAGTTGTCTCATGGCAGCCCTCGCCGCCCTGATCTTCGCCGAGAATCTCCTTCCCACGTACTTTACCTTTCCGCTGCTGCTATTTGCCACTTTTCGAACGGGGCTCCGAGGAAGCTCGCTCATGGTGATCGTGCTGGGGCTCCTTGCCATCCAGTTCACCATGGCTGGCTACGGCCCATTCTTGCGGCTTCTTCCCGGTGCCGACACGATTGAGCTGATGTTCGCGCTCCAGCTCTATCTGGCGGTGGCGCTGCTTTCGTCCCTGCCGGTCGCGGTGGTTCTGTCGCAGCGCGAGGTGATGATCAGCGAACTGCTCTCTGCGAAGGAGGCGGCAGAGGCGGCAGGCCGCGCCAAATCGCAGTTTCTGGCCGCCATGAGCCACGAGATCCGCACACCGATGACGGGCGTGCTGGGCATGGCCGACCTCCTCGCCGCCGAGCCACTGGAGCCTCGGCAGCAGGCATACCTGCGTGCCATCCGCACGTCCGGTCAGCATCTCCTTCACGTGATCAACGATGTCTTGGACTTCTCGCGCCTGGAGACTGGCGGTGTCGTCCTGGAACAAGCCGACTTCTCGGTGCCGGAACTGCTGGAGCAGGTGCGGCTGATCATGTCGCCGCAGGCTGCGGAGCGTGGGTTGCGGCTGGACTTCGATCTCGACGAGCACTCCCCGCTAGTCGTGCGGGGCGATCCGGCGCGGCTGCGGCAGGTCCTGGTGAATCTGATCGGCAATGCGCTGAAGTTCACCTGCGAAGGCGGCGTCCAGGTCAGGATCTGGCACATCCCGCTGGCGGACGGCAGGGTGCAGTTCCATTTCGAGGTCGAGGATACGGGTATCGGGATCGCCGAGGAGCGACTGAAGCAGTTGTTCCGGCCGTTCACTCAGGCGGATCAGTCGATCTCGCGCCGGTTCGGCGGCAGCGGGCTGGGCCTCGCCATCTGTCGGCAACTGGTGACGGCCATGGGCGGCGAGATCGGTGCGGCCAGCGTGCCAGGCCGGGGCAGCCGCTTCTTCTTCAGCCTTCCCTTTGCACCCGGCGACGTGATCGTGGCTGCCCGGAAGATGTCGGCACCCGCTTTTAGCCCGAAGCAGCCGCTACGGATTCTGGTCGCCGATGACGTGGAGATCAACCGGGATCTCCTGCATGCGGGTCTGACCAAGGAAGGCCATAGCGTGTCGTTTGCCACGAATGGCGAGCAGGCGGTGGCGAAGGTTGCGGGGGAGGACTTCGACGTCGTGCTGATGGATGTGCAGATGCCGGTCATGGACGGGATCGAGGCAACACGGAGGATCCGCAGCCTGCCCCCGCCACGCAACGAGGTTCCGATCATCGCCGTGACAGCCAACGTGATGGAGGCGGAGCGGCAGCGCTGCTTCGCAGCGGGCATGAGCCAGGTCCTGACGAAGCCGGTGATCTGGGACGACCTGTTCCGCGCGCTGCCGACCGCGCCGAAGAATGTCCAACCCGCGCAAGTTCCAGAAGACCGGGCACCGGAGTCTGACGAGCCGCTCCTCGACCGGGAACGGATCGAAGGACTGAAGGCTATGGCTGGACCGGAGAAGCTCACGCAGTTCCTGAGCGGCGCGCTGAGTTCCGCAGAGCAACTGGCGGCTGAGGTCGAGAGGCTGCAGGACGACCTGCAGGCGGTGGCCGGCCCGGCGCATCGGCTGGCAGGCACGGCGCCGAGCTTTGGCCTCCTGCGCATCGGCGTGCTGGCCCGATCGATCGAGCAGCAAGCCAAGGCTGGCCATGAGACAGGTGATCTGGTCGTCCGCCTACGGCAGGCAATCGGGGCAACCAAGGAGGAGATAGGGCGCCTGCAGCTGTTGCCGTCATCCCATTAGAGACTCTGCCCCAGCAAGGGGACCGCGACCGCAGCAGAGTCGCCGGAAACGACAGGTTCCCAGGTTGCCGGAGGCCTGCTGACAGAGCTGGACTGTTGAGTTCATTGATATTCTTGGGTTCGTGCGTGCAACACCTGTATCCTTGGATGCACCTGGCACCGAACCGCTCCGGAAAGAACAACCAGTATGGCAGGAACCAGCGCTCAAGCAAAAATTGACGCTGCGGCCCAGAGCAGCTCAATCCTATTCAGGTGACCGCGGCCTTGGCAGTCGGGCGGCCGGCCAGCAGCACGGCCAGGATGAACGCGGCCGCCAGGACCACGGTGGCAGGGGTGATGGCCCACATTACCCAGTCATAGCTGCCGGTCGCCGCCCAGAGCAGGGCGGCCCCGACCGGTGCGGCCGCGCGCACGACCGTGGCGGGCACCGACAACAGGCCGTTCACCGCGCCATAGTTCGTACGCGTCACCATCTCCGGCACGGCGATGCCGCGCACGATGGTCATGATGCCGTTGGCGGTACCGTACACCGCGGTGATCAGCACGATCAGGGCGAGGCTGGGCGGGGCCAGGGTCAGGGCCAGGAAGGACAGGGGAAAAGCAAGGGCGGTGGCGATCCCCAGCCGACCGACCGGGATCCTGGGCGCGAACCGCCAGAGCAGCATGCGGGCAGCCACCTGGGTGGGGCCGATCACCGTCATGGCCAGCACCACGTCACCGGTGGCGAAGCCCCGCTCCAGCAGGATCGGGTAGAGGTGGAACAGGAAGGCGGAGAGTGCGGCCGACTGCGCGGTGAACGCCAGGGCAAGCGCCCAGAACACCGGCAGGCGCAGGATGTCGCGGGTGCTGAGCGCCGCCGGCCGCGGTCCATCGGAGGGTCCCAGCCGCTCGACCCGGTCGAGGCTCCGGTCGATCACCAGGAAGTTGAGGCTGGCGGTGAGGAGGAGATTGACCGCGGCCAGCACGAGCAGGGTGGTGCGCCAGCCCTGATGGTCCAGCAGCAACTGGATGATCGGCAGGAACACGGTGCTGGAGAAGCCGCCCCACATGGTGAGCGCGGTGATCCCGCGCCTGGCCTCCGTCGGCCCGAACCGGCGCGCGGCCACCGCGAAGACCGGGTCGTAGAACACGGCGGCCTGGACCAGGCCAAGTGCCCCTAGGATCAGGTAGTAGGGCAGCAGCGAGTCCACCTGCGACCAGAGCAGCAGCAGGAGGCTGCCGAGCACCGCACCCCCGCCCATCACCGCTCGGCCATGGCCGCGGTCGATCACGACGCCGACCGGCCAGGCCGCCAGGGCCGCCACGATCAGGCCCAGGGCCGCGGCGCCATAGATCACCGGCTTGCCCTGGCCCAGATCCCGCGCCATCGCCTCACCGATCAGCGGGAAGCCGTAATAGAGCGAGCCGTAGGAGCAGATCTGGCCGATGCCGAGGCCGGTGAGGAACCAGCGCTCGCTCTTCAGGCCCTGCCCGCCTGTGGTCACCCGCTCAGCCGCGCGGGGCGGCGCGCTGGCGCATCCGGGACGTCTCCAGGTTCGGCAGGAACCAGGTCAGGATGCCGATCAGCGGCAGGAAGGAGCAGACCTGATAAACGAAGGCGATGCTGGTGTGGTCGGCCAGCCAGCCGAGCAGCGCGGCGCCCAGGCCGCCCATGCCGAAGGCGAAGCCAAAGAACAGGCCGGCCACCATGCCAACCTTGCCCGGCAGCAGTTCCTGGGCATAGACCACGATCGCGGGGAAGGCCGAGGCCATGATCAGCCCGGTCAGGATCGCAAATACGTCGGTCCAGAACAGGTTGGCATAGGGCAGGGCCAGGGTGAACGGCACCACGCCCAGGATTGAGATCCAGATCACCAGCTTGCGCCCGATCGCGTCGCCGATCGGCCCGCCCAGGATCGTGCCGGCAGCGGCAGCGCCCAGGAACAGGAACAGATGGACCTGCGCGCTCTGCACCGACAGGTCGAACCGGTCCATCAGGTAGAAGGTGTAGTAGCTGGAAAAGCTCGCCATGTAGAAATTCTTGGAGAAGGTCAGCAGGATCAGGATGGCGAGCGAGATCTGCACCATCCGCCTGGACACGGGCGAGACCAGCGCCTTGACGACACTCTTGGCGCGCCGGGCGATCAGGTGGCGATTGTACCAATTGCTCATGTAGGACAGGATCGCGATGCCGATCACCGCGGCCAGGATGAAGAACAGGACGTTCTGCCGGCCGTAGGGCACCACGATGAAGGCCGCGAGCAGCGGCCCGATCGCGGTGCCGAAATTGCCGCCGACCTGGAACAGCGACTGGGCCAGGCCATGGCGGCCGCCTGACGCCAGGCGCGACACCCGCGATGCTTCCGGATGGAACACGGACGAGCCGACGCCGATCATGGCCGCCGCGATCAGCACGCTGGTAAAGCCGCCCGCGAAGGCCAGCAGGACCAGGCCCACCAGGGTGAAGCCCATGCCGACCGGGAGCGAGAACGGCATCGGATGCTTGTCGGTCCACATGCCGACGAAGGGCTGGAGCAGCGAGGCGGTGAGCTGGAAGGCCAGCGTGATGATGCCGATCTGGACGAAGTCGAGCTGGAAGTCGTCCTTGATGAGCGGATAGATCGACGCCAGCATCGACTGCATCATGTCGTTCAGCAGATGGCAGACGCTGGCGGAGATCAGGATCGCGATCGCGATGTCACCACCCGACCGGTCGGGGGCGGTGACTGGAGCGCTCAGGGGCTCGGCGGTGAGCGTGCCGGAGGCCGTGGGGCCGGAAGCCATGGAATACGTCACCCAGAAGGTCGGTGCCCGTCAGGCCGGGCGAGGGCGCGTCCCGGAAGCTGGCCAGGTGATTGTTCACGGCCCGGAATCCTGGATCGCGCAGGACAGGCAACCTGATCCCGTCCCGTCTGGATGTCCACTACTCTTGTCAGGTCGAGCGTGCCGCCAGGGCCGCACCCGACAGTAAGACGGCAGTCACGCGCAAATTGTGCCGAGACAATCGCAGCATTCAGCGGCCGCCCTTCAACAGCGAGCCCAGCACGCCGCGGATCAGCGCGCTGCCCATCCGGGAGCCCAGCGAACGGGCCATGGACGAGGCCATGTTTCTGACCGCCGTGGTGGCGATCTGCTCGGCCATGGAGGCCGGCGGTGCGCGGCGACTGCCACTCTGCCACCGGGCGGCCGGTTCCGGTCGGGGCTCGGGCGGCGGGTAGCGGTTACCCCCAGGAGGTCGGGCGCCGGTCCGGCCCAGCGCCGCATCCAGCCTTGCCGCAAGCGCGGGGTCGACCGTGCCGGCCGCGGCCGCGGGAGGTGCGCCGGCGGTGCCGGCCCGCGCCGCCAGGAGCTCTGCCGCGGACTCCCGGTCGATCGTCTGGTCGTAGCGGCCGGCCAGCGGGCTTGCCGCCAGCTCTGCCTTGCGCTCCTCCGCGGTGAGCGGGCCGACCCGGCTGCAGGGCGGTGCGATTAGGGTGCGCTGCACTTCGCCGGGCACGCCTTTCGCATCGAGGGTCGAGACCAGCGCCTCGCCGATGCCGAGCTCAGTGATCACCGTGGCCGTGTCGAAGGCCGGGTTGGCCCGGAAGGTCTCGGCCGCGGTCCGCACCGCCTTCTGGTCGCGCGGGGTGAAGGCGCGCAGCGCGTGCTGCACCCGGTTGCCGAGCTGGCCCAGCACCTGGTCGGGCACGTCCGCCGGGTTCTGCGTGACGAAGTAGACGCCCACCCCCTTGGAGCGGATCAGCCGGACCACCTGCTCGATCTTGTCGAGCAGCACCTTGGGCGCGCCGTCGAACAGAAGATGCGCTTCGTCGAAGAAGAACACGAGCTTGGGCTTGTCCAGGTCGCCGGCCTCGGGCAGCTCCTCGAACAGCTCGGACATCAGCCAGAGCAGGAGGGTGGAATAGAGTCTGGGGCTGTGCAGCAGCCGGTCGGCGGCCAGCAGGCTCACCTGGCCGATCCCGTCCGGCGTGGTGCGCATTAGGTCGGCGAGCGCCAGGGCCGGCTCGCCGAAGAACCGGTCGCCGCCCTGCTGCTCCAGCACCAATAGGGCCCGCTGCACGGCACCCACCGAGGCCTTGCTGACATTGCCGTACGTGGCGCGCAGCTCGTCCGCCCGCTCGGCCACCTCGTTCAGCATGGCGCGCAGGTCGGCAAGGTCGAGCAGCAGCAGCTTCTCCTCGTCGGCGATCCGGAAGACGATGTTGAGGATGCCCTCCTGCACCTCGTTCAGCTCGAGCAGCCGGGCGAGCAGCAAGGGGCCCATCTCGGCCACGGTGGTGCGCACCGGATGGCCCTGCTCGCCGAACACGTCCCAGAACAGGGTAGGCACGCCGGCCGGCACCCAGTCCGGTATGGCGAGCTCGCGGGCGCGCTGGGCGAGCCTGGTGTCGGTGGCGCCCGGCTTGGCGATGCCGGAGAGATCACCCTTCACGTCGGCCGCGAACACCGGCACCCCGGCCTTCGCGAAGCTCTCTGCGAGCCTCTGCAGCGTCACGGTCTTGCCGGTGCCGGTGGCACCCGCGACCAGGCCGTGGCGGTTGGCCTGGCGGAGAAGGAGGCGTTGGTCGAGGGTTCCGGCCTTGCCAATCAGGATGTCGGACCCACTCATCACGCCTCCCCGCCATGTGAC
>NZ_WUJP01000638.1 GCF_009806515.1 Geminicoccus flavidas
GTGGGCGAGCCTAGCGGATGGAGTGCCGCCGGTCCAAGAGGCTCTGGCGGCGGGAAAGGGTCAGCGCCGCACTACCAGCGTGTCGCAGCACACCGTGGCCAGGATCTCCTTGGCGGTGCTGCCGAGCACGATCTCCCGGAGCGGGCTCTGGCCGCGCGCACCCACCACCACGAGGTCGGCCGGATGGGTCTCGACATATTCGGCCAGGAGCTGCCCGGGGAAGCCGTCCTGCAGCACCATGTCCAGGCCGTTGCGCAGGCGCTCGGGCAGGTCCAACTTCGCCACGAACGCCTCGCAGTCCTTGCGAACCACGCCATCGCCATACTGGCGCCGGTAGCTGGCCGGATCCCCGGTGATCCCGGCCAGCGGCGTCGAGTAACCGTGGAACAAGACGAGGCGCTCCGGCTGGAACAGGGCGAGGGCTGTGTCCAGGGCCAGCCTGGACCTGTCGGAGAAGTCGGTGGCGAGCACCAGCGTGCGGTAGTCGCCGCGCGGGCGGTTCTTCACTACCAGAACCGGCGAGGTCGACCGGCGAAGGATGTCGTCCACCGTGTCGCCCAGGAACATCCGGCCGATCGTCTCCTCACGCGCCACGCCGGTGACGATCAGCCCGCAGTCCTGCTCCTTGGCGTAGCGCGCCACCACTTCGGCCGGCCGGCCGTCCGCCACCACCAGGATGGCCCGGTCGCCCAGTACGGCGAACTCGGCGGCAAGCCGGCGCCTCGCGGTTACCTCGGGATGCGGCGAGCCGCTGCCGCCCGGCAGGACCTTGCTTTCCGGCGGCAGGGCATGGACGGCCACGAGCCGCGTTCCCCAAGCTTCCGCCAGCGCGATGGCGCGGTCGGTCGCCCGGTCCGACCGGGGCGACAAGTCGGACGCGACCAGGATGGTCGGCTTGGGCTCGGCGGTGGTCATGTCGGTCCTCCCGAAGGTGATGATATTCAGTTCTGCAGGGTCTGGAAGATGCCGAAGCGGACGAGGAGGGCCTTCTCCATCTCCAGCACGACGAGGAGCACGATTCCGATGACCACCGTCAGGATGCCGTCGGTGAACGCGAGCGGTCGGCTGCCGAAGGTTTCGTTCATGAAGGGCAGATAGGTGAAGGCGAACTGCGCCACCACCACCGCAGCTATCGCCGCCAGCACGGCCGGCGTGCCCATCGCTCCCTTCCAGGTGATCGAGGTCATGTGCAGGTAGCGCACGTTGAACAGGTAGAAGATCTCCAGGACGACTAGGGTGTTCACCACCATGGTCCGGGCAGTCGCCAAGTCGTCGCCCCGGCCGAGCGTGTAGAAGAACACGGCCAGC
>NZ_WUJP01000639.1 GCF_009806515.1 Geminicoccus flavidas
ACGGCGATCGTGAACAGGAACGAGACGAACAGCACCCGCCAGAGCAGGAAGGGCGAGAGCAGCGAGGCTTCGGGCCGGCGCGGCGGGCGCGCCATCACGCCTTCCTCGGACGGCTCGAACGCCAGCACTAGGCCCAGCGTCACGGTCAGCACCAGGTTGATCCACAGGATCTGGGTCGCGGTCATCGGCATGACGAAGCCGAACAGGATCGCCGCGATCACCGCGATCACCTCGCCGCCATTGGTCGGCAGGGTCCAGGAGATCACCTTGCGGATATTGTCGTAGACGGTGCGCCCCTCGTGGACCGCGGCCACGATCGAGGCGAAATTGTCGTCGAGCAGCACCATCTCGGCCGCCTCCTTGGCGGCCTCGGTGCCCTTGTGGCCCATGGCGACGCCGACATCGGCCTGCTTGAGCGACGGTGCGTCGTTGACCCCATCGCCGGTCATCGCCACCACCGCACCTTGCTGCTGCAGGGCGCGCACGATCCGGAGCTTGTGCTCCGGGCTGGTGCGGGCGAACACGGTGGCACGCTGCGCCGCCTGGCCCAGCGCCGCCTCGTCCATCCGGTCCAGCTCCGCACCCGTGACCACTTCCGGATTCTCGCTCATGCCGAGCCGGCGGGCGATGGCGCCGGCGGTGGCGGCATGGTCGCCGGTGATCATCTTGACCCTGATGCCCGCCGAGCGGCACTCGGCGATGGCGTCCATCGCCTCGTCGCGTGGAGGATCGATGAAGCCGACGATGCCGAGGAATCTCAGTTCGGCCCGGTCCAGGTCGGCGAAGCGCAACTGCTCCCTCGCATCCGGCAGCTCGACCATGGCGAAGCCCAGGATCCGCTCGCCGTCCCGCGCGGTCGCGGCGATGGCCTCAGTCCAGAACGCCTGGTCGATCGGCCGGGGCCGGCCGTCCGGACCCTGCTCGGTCCGGCTCATCTCCAATACCCGCTCGGGCGCGCCCTTGACGAACAGGGTGGTCCCGCCGCCCGGGCGGCGGTGCAGGCTGGCCATGAAGCGGTGCTGGGCGTCGAACGGGATCTCGTCGAGCCTGGGCCATTCGGCACGGGCATGGCCGGGATCGAGGCCGGCCTTCATGGCGAGCGCTACCAGCGCGCCCTCCATCGGGTCGCCGTTCACGCTCCAGCCCTGCTCGCCCTGGCGGAGCTCCGCGTCGTTGCAGAGCAGGCCGCAACTGATCAGCGGTGCCGCCGCGGCCAGCGCCGCGGCATCGTCATCAATCCCGATCGCTGCCAGCGCACCCTCCGGCTGATAGCCGGAGCCCTCCACCTGGATCCGGTGGCCGCCGGTGACGATCCGGCGCGCGGTCATCTCGTTGCGGGTCAGCGTGCCGGTCTTGTCCGAGCAGATCACCGAGGTGGCGCCCAGGGTCTCCACCGCCGGCAGGCGGCGGACCACCGCCTTGCGCGCCGCCATGCGCCGCACGCCCACGGCCAGCGTGATGGTGATCACGGCAGGCAGGCCCTCCGGCACCACGCCCACCGCGACCGCGACCACCGCCACCAGCGATTCGCTCCAGTCATAGCCCTGGATCAGGATCGCATAGGCGAACAGCAGTACCGCACAAACGAAGACGAACAGGGTGAAGCGTTCGGCGAAGCGGTTGATCTGGCGCAGGAGCAGCGTGGTCAGCTCCTGCACCGAGCTGATCAGCCGGCTGATCCGGCCGATCTCGGTGCCGCTGCCGGTCGCGACCACCACGCCGCTCGCCCGCCCCGCCACCACCAGCGTGCCGGAGAACGCCATGCCGTGGCGATCACCCAGCGCCGCGTCGGCGGCTGCCGGCCGGCCGTCCTTCTCGGCCGCCACCGATTCCCCGGTGAGCGCCGCCTCCTCGATCAGCAGGCCGTGAACCGTCAGCAGGCGCAGGTCGGCCGGAACCCGGTCGCCCGCTTCCAGCAGCACGATGTCGCCCGGGACCAGATCAGCCACCGCCACCGCCACCCGCTGGCCGTCGCGCAGCACGTTGGCCTGCGGCGAGATCATCTGGCGGATCGCCGCCAGCGCCTCCTCGGCCTTGCCTTCCTGCACGAAGCCGACGATCGCGTTGATGGTGACGACCAGCAGGATCACGACCGAATCGACATGATGGCCGAGCAGCCAGGCCCCGAGCGCTGCCGCCAGGAGGAAATAGATCAGCGCGCTGTGGAACTGGCCGAGGAAGCGCAGGACCGGGTGGCGTTCGGGGGCTTCCGGCAGGCTGTTCGGCCCGTACCGCTCCAGGCGCCGCCGCGCCTCTTCGCCCGGCAGGCCGTGCCGGTAGGCATGGAGCCGTTCCAGGACGTCGTCGACAGCCAGCGCATGCCAGGATGCCTCGGCCGGCCCGGGTGCCGGTCGCCGCTTGCCTGCATCGAGGGCCGTCGCCATCGCGTCCTCTGTTCCTGGTTGATCACGGTCGGCTGCCGGGGGAGTGCCTGAGGCTTTCCCGCCGGGCATTGATCGGGATCAACTGTCCCGGGTCAGTGCTTCCCGTCCAGCCTCTGGGTGACAGAATTCGGACGATGCTCCCCGGTCAGCCTCGCTTCTCCAGGTCGGCCAGGGCGTCCGCCAGGGCCTGGAAGGGTAGGGTGACGCAGTCCCAGCGGCTCTTGGCGTTGCGCACCGGGGTGAGGATGGCGAACCGCTCGTCCTCCTGCCCCTTGAGGAATGCGTCGATCGCCGCGCGCAGCTCGCCGGCCGCCGCGACATCGCCGCCCTTGGCGTAGCGCGCCAGCAAGGAGGCGGAGGCCTGGGTGAGCAGGCAGCCGCGGGTCTTGTGCGCGAGGTCGCTGATGGCACCGTCCTGCACCGCCAGATCCACGGTGATCCGGTCGCCGCACAAGGGGTTGTCGCATTCGGCGGTGACGGTGGGGGCGTCCAGCCGACCGGCCCCGGTCCTGGATCGGGCTTCGGCGATGATCGCCTGGTCGTAGAGAGCGTCGTTCATGCCAGCTTCCGGCGCACGGCTTCGAGGCCATTCAGCAGCGCGTCGACATCCGCGCCGTCATTGTAGGGGGCGAGCGAGGCGCGCACGGTGGCGACCGTGTCAAACCGCTCCATCAGGGGCTGCGCGCAATGATGGCCGCCGCGCAGCATCACGCCGTGGTCGCTGTCCAGGAGCTGGCAGACGTCGTGGGCATGCACGTCCTCCAGCTCGAACGAGACCACGCCGATGCGCTGCTGGGTGCCGGTGTCGCCATAGATGCGGCAGCCCGGGAGCGAGGCCAGGCCGTCCAGCATCCTGCCCGCGAGCTCGCGCTCCTGGGCGCCCAGCCGGTCCCAGTCCTGCGCCATCGACCATTCCAGTGCCGCACCCAGGGCGATGGCCCCGCCGATCGGTGGGGTGCCGGCCTCGTAGCGGTGCGGCGGCGGCGCGAAGGTCGAGCGCTCCAGGCTCACCCGGCGGATCATCTCGCCCCCACCCAGGAACGGCGGGGCGGCATCCAGCAGGTCGTAGCGGCCCCACAGCACGCCGATCCCGGTCGGGCCGAAGCATTTGTGGCCGGAGAAGGCATAGAGGTCGCAGCCCAGCTCCTGCACGTCGAGCGGACCGTGCGCGGCACGCTGGGCACCGTCCAGCACCAGCAGCGCGCCGGTGGCGTCGCAGAACGAGCGCAGCCGGGCGACATCCGTGATCGCCCCAGTCACATTGGAGGCATGGGTCACCGCCACGATCCTGACCCGGTCGGCCAGCTCGTCCAGCCGCTCCAGGTCGAGCCGGCCGCCGTCGGTCACCGGGATCGCCCGCAGGCTGGCGCCGCGCCGCTCGGCCGCGAGCTGCCAGGGCACCAGATTGCTGTGGTGCTCGAGCAGGCTCACCAGGATCACGTCGCCGGGCTGCAGCCGTTCCTGGAGGATGTGCGCCGCCGTGTTCAGCCCGAGCGTGGCGCCCGAAGTGAACACGATCTCCTCAGGCGAGGGCGCGTTCAGGAACTCCATGGCCGCCTTGCGCGCATCGTCGAACGCCACCGAGGCGCGCTCGGCACGGGCATAGACGCCGCGCTTGACGTTGGACCGGTCGTCCGTCTCGAACCGGACCAGCGCCTCCAGGGCCGGCCGGCAGATCTGGCTGGTCGCGGCATTGTCCAGGAAGTGCAGCGGCCGAGCCAGGCCGTCGAAGGCCGGGAAGTCCTGCCGGATCGGGTTCACTTGCGGTTCTCCAGATAGGCTGCGAGCGCCTCCGGCGTGTCGAGGTCGACCAGCGGCCCGCGATGCTCGACGACGATCTCCGCCACCTGGTCCTCGTGCCGGTCGATCAGCGCCCGGGCACCGGCATCGCCTTCCAGCTCGCGCATCTCCGCGAAGAACGCGCTCGACCAGAGCACCGGGTTGCCGCGCCTGCCGTTCGCCATCGGCACCACGATCGAGCGACGGTCGGCCGGGCTGAAGGCGGCGATCATCCGGTCGATCAGCCGGCGGTCGATGTCCGGCATGTCGCCCAGCAGTACCAGCACCCCGTCCGCATCGGCCGGCACCGCCGCCAGCCCGGCTTTGAGCGAGGAGGCGAGCCCGTCAGCGAAGTCGGGATTGTGGGTCAGGGTGAGGGGCCGGCCGGCCAGGGCCTGGGCCAGCTCGGCCTGCATATGGCCGGTGACCACCACCACCCGGTCGCAGGACGACTGCAGCGCCGCGTCCACCACGTGGCCGACCAGCGGCTTGCCGTCGATCGGGGTCAGGAGCTTGTTCGCCCCGCGCATCCGCGACGAGCGGCCCGCGGCCAGGACCAGGGCAGTGATCCGCGGCAAGCGCATCGTAGCACCGGCCTGCTCGCCCGGCTTGGCGCCGCGCGGCTGCGGCCGGGTCGGGATCTCGGAAAGGAGGCCGCCCACCCCCATCGCCATGATGTCTTGCGGCGTCACCCGGAGCCCCGCCGCCAAGCGCTCCAGCACCCAGTCAAACCCGTTCAGCTTGATCGAGCGGGCGCAGCCGGGCAGGCCGATGACCGGAATGTCGCCGTGGCGGCCGAACACCAGGAGATTGCCCGGGTCGACCGGCATGCCGACATGCTCGACCGTGCCGCCCGCGGCCTCGATGCCGCTCGGCAGCACGTCGCGCCGGTCGGTCACCGCAGAGGCCCCGGCGATCAGGACCATGTCGCCGCCCTCGGCGAGGCTGGCCGCGACCGCCTCCGCGATACCTTCGGTGGTATGCGGGCAGCGGCGCTCGTCCAGGAGCATGGCGCCCACCGCTTCCAGGCGCTGCCGGGTCACCTCCACCGTCTTGTCCAGGAGCTTGTCCGAAGTCGCCGAGGTGGCCGACTGGACCAGCCGCGCCCGCAGGCCGACGAAGGGGGCGAGGCGCAGCATCGGCCCACCCTCGGTCAGCGCCAGGCCACGCGCCAGCACGTCCTCCCGCGTGGCGAACGGGATGATCTTGACGGTCGCGACCATGTCCTTGGCGGCGACCCGGGCGAACGGGGGCAGGGTGGCGATGGTGAGGTCGGAAGCGACTTGGTTCAGGGCCTGGAGCCGCTCCAGGTCGAGCACCAGGATGCCGTCCTGCTCGGCGAACAGGTTGCTGCGGCCGGTGAACGGCTCGGCCACCCTCAGGCCCGGCCCGGCCACCGCCTTGGCCAGACTGTGGGCGGCGGCGTCCTCTTCGACGTCGCCCGGCTCGAACCGGACGGCGCTCACCCGCTCGATCCCCGCCTCCTCCAGGAGCGCCACGTCGGACGCATCCAGGGTGCGGCCCTTCTTGAAGCCGCTCCGGCCGAACTTCACGCCATGAGCCAGGGTGGCGCCCAGGGCGTCGCTCACCGCCATGCTGCCGAAGAACATCGCTACCATCCGTCGTTTCCCGTCAGATATAGCGACCCGGTCCAGGAATCACGAGGGCGGGACCGTCGCCGATCCCGCCCTTCGTCAAGATGCGTTCGCCACGGTTCCCTGGCGAGGGGCGATCAGGCGGCCTTCGCCACCCTGGCGCCCTGGATGTACTGCCACACCTTTTCCGGCGTGGCCGGCATGTCGACCCGGTCGACACCCAGCGGCGCCAGCGCGTCCAGGAGCGCGTTCATCACCGCGCCGCAGGCACCCACCGAGCCGGCCTCGCCGCAACCCTTCACCCCCATCTCGTTGTTCTTGCACAGAACCTCGTAGGTGTCGGTGTCGAAGCTCGGCAGGTTGTCGGCGCGCGGCATGGTGTAGTCCATGAACGAGCCGGAGATGAGCTGCGCGGTGTCGTCATAGACGACCTGCTCGTAGAGCGCCTGGCCGATGCCCTGGGCCACGCCACCATGGACCTGGCCGGCCACCAGCATCGGGTTCAGCACCTTGCCGAAATCGTCAACCACCGTGTAGCGGTCAACCTTGGTGACGCCGGTGTCCGGGTCGACCTCGACCTCGGCGATGTGGCAGCCGTTCGGGAAGGTCCAGGCATTCAGCTTGATCTTCACGTCGGCGTTCAGGCCGTCGATGCTGCCGGGCTGGGCCTTCACGGTCCGGGCGAGGGTGAAGAGGTCGACCTGCTTGTCGGTGCCCTTCACCTTGAAGACGCCGTCCTCGTAAGCGATGTCGGCGGCGGCCGTCTCGAACTGCTGGGCCGCGGCCTCGATGCCCTTGCGGATGACCTCGCGGGCACCGGCGCGGATGGCCACGCCCTGAGCGGTCAGCGAGCGCGAGCCGCCGGTGCCGCCGCCGAACTTCACCACGTCGGTGTCGCCCTGCTTGACCCGGATCCGGTCCATGTCGATGCCGAGCGCCTCGGCGAAGACCTGGGCATAGGCCGTCTCGTGGCCCTGGCCGTTGGTCTGGGTACCGACCCAGACCTCGACCGTGCCGTCGTCGACGAACTTGATCGCCGCGGCTTCCTCGGGATTACCCATCGTCGATTCGATGTAATAGGCGAGGCCAATGCCGCGCAGCAGGCCCTTGGCCTCGCTCTGCGCCTTGCGGCTGGCGAAGCTGTCATAGCCATGCTTGGCGAGCGCCAGATCGGTGACCTTGGCGAACTCGCCCGTGTCGTAGGTCTCGCCGGCCGGCGTCGTGTACGGCATCTGCTCCGGCTTGATGTAGTTCTGCTTGCGCAGCTCAATCGCGTCGACCCCGAGCTCGCGCGCAGCAGCATCCATCAGGCGCTCGATGCAGTAGATCGATTCCGGACGGCCGGCGCCGCGATAGGCATCGACCGGGGTGGTGTGGGTGAAGATGCCCTTCACCCGGTAGGTCAGCGTCTTGATGTCGTAGACGCCAGGCAGGACCTTGAGCGCGGCATAGGTCGGGATGAACGGCGCGAACATCGACAGATACGCGCCCATGCCGGCATGGACCATGACGCGCAGCGCCAGGATCTTGTTGTTCGCGTCGAAGGCGAGCTCGGCCGTGGTGATGTGGTCGCGGCCCATCACGTCGGACAGGAAGGCCTCCGTCCGCTCGGCCGTCCAGGCCACCGGGCGCCCGGTCTTGCGCGCCGTCCAGGCCGCCATGGCGTACTCGGGATAGAAGAACGCCTTCATGCCGAAGCCGCCGCCGACGTCCGGCGTGATCACCCGGACCTTGTCCTTGGGCAGCTTGAGGACCTGCTCGGCCAGCATGTCCTGGAACATCCAGCCGCCCTGGGTGCCCGCATGCATGGTGAGCTTGCCCTCGGCGGCATCCCACTCGGCGACGCAGGCGCGCGGCTCCATGGAGTTCGCGACGACCTTGTTGTTGATCAGGTCGATCTTCACGGTTTTCGCGGCGGAGGCGAAGGCCTGGTCGGTGGCGCCGGCATCGCCATGCACCCAGTCGAAGCACAGGTTCGAGCCGGTGCTGTCGTGCACCAGCGGCGCGCCCGGCTCGATCGCCTTCAGCATGTCAGCGACGGCCGGATGGGTGTCGTAGTCGACGGTGATCAGGTCGGCCGCATCCTTGGCCTGCTCCATGGTCTCCGCGACGACGAAGGCCACGTGGTCGCCGACATGGCGGACCTTGTCCACCGCCAGGATCTGCCGGCCCGGGTCGGCACGGTCGGTGCCGTCATGGTTCTTGAGCGGGACCAGGCACGGCAGGTTGTTGGCATCCGCGGCGGCCAGCTCCTTGCCGGTCACCACGCAGAGCACGCCCGGGGCCGCCTCGGCGGCGGACGTGTCGATGGAGGTGATGGTCGCATGAGCGACCGGCGAGCGCAGGACATAGCCGACCGCCTGACCCGGCACGCTGATGTCGACGGTGTAGCGCCCTTCACCCTTGACCAGGCGCGCATCCTCCACGCGCTTGACCGACTGCCCGAAGCCGAATTTAGCCATGCCTTTTTCCCCTGCCTGCGGCGGCGCTGCGCCCGACATACCCAGGCTTTGCGCTCGATTCTAGTGTGGCAATAAAGTGAGGCGAGCCGCAGAAGGCCGCGCGATCCCGCATCGGCCCGCAACGGCTCGCCAATCGGTCAGTTGCCCTGCCGCAGCGCCTGGGTGCATTCCGCCAGCACGGAGATCGCGATCTCTGCCGGACTCACCGCGCCGATCGGCAGGCCCGCCGGACCGCGGATCCGTGCGGTCGTGGCCGGGTCGTGGCCCAGCGCCTGCAGGCGCTCCTGCCGGGCGGCAGCGTTCTTCCGCGAGCCCAGTGCGGCGATGTAGAAGGCGTCGCTCTTCAGCGCCACGTCCAGGGCCGGATCGTCCAACTTTGGGTCGTGGACCAGGGCTATCACCGCGGTGCGCCGGTCGGGCTGCAGCCGCTCCAGCGCCTCGTCGGGCCATTCCTGGGTGACCTGCGTGTTGGGGAAGCGCTGGTCGGTGGCGAACGCGCGGCGCGGGTCGACCACCGTCACCTCGTAGCCGGCCAGCTCCGCCATCGGCGCCAGCGACTGGGTGATGTGGACGGCACCCACGATGATCATGCGCAAGGGCGGGTTGAACACCTGGAGGAAGGCCTTGCCGACACTGGTCTCGGCGGTCTTCGAGCGATCCTCGCGTAGTGCAGCGCGCGCCGCCTCCAGCACGTCCTCGGGCAAAGGCGCACCTTCGGTCTGCCGGCCATCGACCACCAACGCCTCGGTACCGCCCTGGTCCAGCAGGCGGACCAGGCAGACCTGGCGCTTGGCCTTGCGGGCGGCCTCCAGCGCGTCCAGCAGGGCCAGCTTCATTCCACCGCCTCGACCCAGACCTGGACCTTACCGCCGCAGGCCAAGCCCACTTCCCAGGCCTGCTCGTTGGTCACGCCGAACTCGAGCAGCTTCGGCGGGGCCCCGTCCATGACCTCCCTGGCCTCGCGCACCACCGCTCCCTCGATGCAGCCGCCCGAGACCGAGCCCA
>NZ_WUJP01000640.1 GCF_009806515.1 Geminicoccus flavidas
TCATCGCCCCGGTCTCGTCCACGACCAGCTGGCTGCCGGCCGGGCGAGGCGAGCTGCCCCAGGTGCTGACCACGGTGGCCAGCGCCACTTTCTTCCCGGCCTGCTTCCAGTCGCGGGCCAGCTCCAACAAATTCTCGTCGGCGATCATGCCGCCTCCTTGCGGGCGCGTCTTACCCAGCTGTCGACGCTCTCCGGCCGGCGCTGCCCCTCCTGGGACAGAACCTGGGTGAGCTGCTTCAGGCTGGACAGGCTGTGCACCGAGCGCAGCTCGTCCACGTGCCGGATCATCGCCTGAGCACCTTTCGAGATGGGCTCGTAGCCGTCATAGCGCAACAAGGGGTTCAGCCAGATCAGGCGGCGGCAGGACTTGTGCAGCCGCTCCATCTCCTCCTCCAGCCCGTCTCCGGCATCACGGTCCAGACCGTCGGTGATCAGCAGCACCATGGCCCCCTGGCCCAGGACGCGGCGCGACCAGCTTCGGTTGAAGTCCTCCAGTGCGTGGCCGATCCGGGTGCCACCTTCCCAGTCGTCGACCAGCTTGCCGATCTTGTCGAGCGCCACGTCCACGTCGCGCGCGCGCAGCGCCCGGGTCACGTTGGTGAGGCGCGTGCCGAACAGGAAGCTGTGGACCCGGTCGCGGTCGTTGGTGATCGCGTGCATGAACAGGAGCAGCATGCGCGAATAGCGCGCCATGCTGCCGGAGATGTCGCACAGGACCACCAGCGGCGGATGGCGGCGGACCCGCTCCTTCCGGGCGAGGTCGATGGCAGCACCGCCGCCCCGCAGCGAGTTGCGCAGGGTCTTGCGCATGTCCACCCGCGCTCCCAGCGAATCGGATCGGAAGCGGCGGGTCGGCACGTCCACGATCGGCAGGCGGAGCCGCGCGATCTCGCGCTTGGCCTCCTCCAGCTCGTCCGCAGACATCTGCTCGAAGTCCTTCTTCTGGAGGAGCTCCTTGTCCGACCAGGTGAGGGACATGTCGAGCTCGATCTCTTCCTCCGCGGTCTCGCCCGCATCCTCGCCCTGGCCGGGCAGCCGCTGGGGTGCGAGCGCCTCGGCCAGGCGCCGGTTCGGCTGGTCGGTCGGCTTGAAGTTCTCGTCGGGGCGGATTTGCGGCAGCAACATCTGCATCAGCCGCTCGAGCAGGCGCGGGTCCTTCCAGAAGATGTGGAAGGCCTGGTCGAAAAGCTCCTTGTGCTCGCGGCGCGCCACGAACACCGAGAACAGCGCCCAGTAGAAGTCGTCGCGCCGGCCCACGCCGACGGTGCGCACCGCCTCCATCGCGCGCAGCACGTGGCCCGGCCCCACCGGCATACCGGCGGCGCGCAGGGTGCGGGCGAAATGCATGATGTTGAGGGCCAAGCGGCCGGGCGTGCCGGTCGTCTCGAACACCTCCACCGGGGCGCGGGTCCGCGCCGGCGCTTCGAACTTCTCCATGCCGTGCTCGTCCCGACTCAGCGCACGGCCGGCCGGGTGGCCAGGTTGACCTCGGAAAGCAGCCGTGCCGCCTCGCTACCCTGGATGCGCTGGATGTCGTCCTGGTACTTCAGCAGGGTACCGAGCGTGTCGTTGATCACCTCGTTGGTGAGCTCCATGCAGTCCAGCGTGTTGAGCGCCCGGGTCCAGTCCAGGGTCTCGGCCACGCCCGGCAGCTTGAACAGGTCCTGCTGGCGCAGCTTCTGGACGAACGCCACGATCTGCTCGCTCAAGTTCCGCTCCACGTCCGGCATCCGGGTGCGGACGATCTCGACCTCGCGCTCGGCCTGCGGATAGTCGACCCAGTGGTAGAAGCAGCGGCGCTTGAGCGCGTCGTGGATCTCCCGGGTGCGGTTGGAGGTGATGATCACGATCGGCGGCTGGTCCGCCCGAACCGTGCCGAGCTCGGGGATGCTGATCTGGAAGTCGGACAGCACCTCCAGGAGATAGGCCTCGAACGGCTCATCGGTGCGGTCCAGCTCATCGATCAGCAGCACCGGTGCCCCGCCGACATCGGGCTCAAGTGCCTGGAGCAGGGGTCGGCGGATCAGGAACTCCTCGGAGAAGATGTCCTTGGCGAGCGAGGTGCGGTCGGTGTCGCCCGACGCCTCGGCCAGGCGGATCTCCAGCATCTGCCGGGCATAGTTCCACTCATAGACCGCCGAGGCGACGTCCAGACCCTCGTAGCACTGCAGGCGCACCAGCTTGCGGCCGAGCGTCTCGGAGAGGACCTTGGCGATCTCGGTCTTGCCCACCCCGGCCTCGCCCTCCAGGAACAACGGCCGGCCCAGCTTCAGGGCGAGGAACAGGGAGGTCGCCAGCGAACGGTCGGCCACGTAGGAGCCATGGCGGAGCAGGTCGACGGTGGCGTCGACGGACGAGGGCATCGGCAGGGGCATCAGATTCTCGTGAACGGTAGAGCACAGGTGGCTGCCCTGGCAGGATAATGGAATCATGGCCTGCTGCCAGCCGGTATTCAGTTGGCCACCAGAGCCGGTCGGTACAAGCCTGCGGGCCTGCCCCCAGGGAAACAACGCCATGCCAGGGTCGATGCAGCGATCCGGCCCGGGCCGCTGCATCGCGGGTCCTTTGACGGGCGGCCCGCAAGAGCGCAGTGTCGCTTACTGGCAGATGCCTGCCATGGTTGGGTGAGGGAGCGATCCGATGAGCCGCAACCTGTTGCTTGGCCTGGTGGCGCTGGCAGCCCTGCATCCATGCCCTGGATCGGCGGCGGGCGACGACAAGGTGGCGGCGCCTGGCGTCGCCGAGGCCCAGGCCTTCGTGGACGAGGCGGAGGCACAGCTCGCCCGGGCGCGTGAGCTGTGGAACCGGACGCTCTGGGTGAAGCAGAACTTCATCACCTTCGACACCGACCTCCTCGCGGCCAACGCCACCGAGAACTACAATAACCTGATCGTGGGCCTGCTCGGGCGTGCCAAGGCCTTTGATGGCCTGGACCTGCCGGACGAGCTCGCGCGCAAGCTGGCGCTGCTCAAGCGGCAGATCGACGTGCCGCCGCCCGATGATCCGGTCAAGTCGGCGGAGCTGGCTAGGCTCACCACCGAGCTGGACAGCATGTATGGCCAGGCCAAGTACTGCAAAGCTGGCAAGTGCCGGGACCTGGACGAGCTGTCCGAGCTGATGCGCACCTCGCGCGACGAGGCGGCGCTGCTCGACGCCTGGACCGGCTGGCATGGCATAGCACCACCCATGAAGGACAAGTATGCCCGCATGGTGGCGATCGCCAACGAGGGTGCCCGCGACCTGGGCTTTGCCGACGTCGGCAGCTTCTGGCAGTCCCGCTACGACATGCCGCCCGCGGACTTCGTGGCGGAAACGGACCGGCTCTGGAACGAGGTCAAGCCGCTCTATCAGTCACTGCATTGCCACGTGCGGGCCAAGCTCGGCGAGGCCTATGGCACCGACGTGGTGCCGCCGACCGGGCCGATCCCCGCCCACCTGCTCGGCAACATGTGGGCGCAGGAATGGGGCAACATCTATGACCTGGTGGCGCCCGAGGATGCCGACAAAGGCTATGACCTGACCGAGATTCTGGAGGCGCGGGAGTTCGATGCGGAAGGCATCGTCCGGACGGCGGAGGGGTTCTTCACCAGCCTGGGCTTTTCGCCCTTGCCGGAGACGTTCTGGCAAAGGTCGCTCTTGACCAAGCCGGAGGACCGCGAGGTGGTCTGCCACGCCAGTGCCTGGGACCTGGACGATCAGGAGGACCTGCGCATCAAGATGTGCGTCAGGATCAACGAGGAGGACTTTCGCACTGCTCACCACGAGCTCGGGCACAATTTCTATTTCCGCGCCTACAAGGACCAGCCGCTCCTGTTCCGCGACGGCGCCAATGACGGCTTCCACGAGGCGA
>NZ_WUJP01000655.1 GCF_009806515.1 Geminicoccus flavidas
CAGCACCGCCCACTGCCCATCCGTCAGCACCCCCGTCATCCGATCCATCCGCTGCTCGAGGCATAGCAGGTGGGAACAGACTTCAGGAGCTCACAGGGCCTAGCCGCGCGGTGCTGCCGCACGGCGGAGCCGGTCGCGGATCGCCTCGGCAAGGCCACCGCCGGGGATCGGCACCACCGCGATCCCGCTGGCGCCGACCCGGTCGGCGGCGCGGAGCATGGCGAACAGGTTGGTGGCGGCCTCGGCGAGGTCGCCCGACGGGCTGAGATTGAAGGTGGCGAGGGCACCGGACGGCAGGTCGGTGCCGAATGCCAGTAGCGCTTCGCCAGGGGCCACGCTCTCGGCATCCAGGCGGACCGGAGCTGCCGGCGCGTAATGCGAGGCCAGCATTCCCGGTGCCGCCGGACGGGCCGGATCACTCGACGGTCCAGCCAGCGCGCCCAGCACGGCCTCGATCGCCTCACGTGGGAGCCCACCCGGCCGGAGCAGGGCCGCCCGGTCCGGCCGGGACAGGTCGATCACCGTGCTTTCCAGCCCGACCGGGCATTCGCCGCCGTCCAGCACCAGAGCGACGGCCCCGCCCAGATCGTCCTGCACATGGGCGGCCGTGGTGGGGCTCACCCTGCCGGACGGATTGGCCGAGGGAGCCACCACCGGCCGGCCGGCGGAGCGCAGCAGCGCCTGGGCAACCGGATGGACGGGGATCCGGATCGCCAGCGTGGCCAGGCCTGCCGTCGCATGGGTGGAGATCCCGTTGCCGGGTCGGGCCGGCAGGACCAGGGTCAGCGGACCCGGCCAGAAGGCGGCTGCCAGCAGGCGGGCGCGCTCGTCCAGATGGACCAGGGGCTCGGCAGCTGAGAGGTCGGGCAGGTGGACGATCAGGGGATTGTGCGCGGGCCGGCCCTTGGCGGCATAGACGCGGCGCACAGCCTCGTCCTGGGTCGCATCGGCCCCCAGGCCATAGACGGTCTCGGTCGGGAACGCGACGAGGCGGCCGGCGCGCAGGAGCGCCCCGGCCGCCTCGATCGTCGACGGATCGGGTGGAACGGGCTGGGTCAACCGGCGCGGCGGCTCCGCAGCAAGGCGGCACCCACGGCGATCGCGAGCAGGATCTTGGCGACCTCGCTCGGGATGAACGGCAGGACGCCGTTGGCGATGGCGGCCTCAGGGCCAACCAGCACCGCCAGCCAGGCGACACCCAGGGCGAAGATCGCGAGGATCGATGCCACCACTGCGGCGGCGATGCGGGCCGGGCTCCGGTCGGACTGCACGAGCCAGCCGGCGATCGCGGCCGCGGCGACGAAACCCAGGAGATAGCCGCCGGTCGGGCCGACCATATAGGCGAGGCCCAGACCGCGCTCGGGCGTGCCGGTGAATACCGGCAGGCCGACGGCACCCTCGGCCAGGTAGGCTAGTACCGTGGCGGCACCCAGGCGCCAGCCATAGGCCATGCCGATCAGGGCGACGACGGCGGTCTGCATGGTCATCGGCACCGGCCAGAACGGCACCTGGACCTTGGCCGAGGCGTAAAGGAGCAGCGTGCCGAACAGCACCAGCACGACGTTGCGCAGGACCGGGCGCTCGGTGGGCCAGAGCCGGTCGATCGGAGTGACGAGGGTCGAGGACATGGCGGTTCCCGCAGGCAGAGGGCGGCGCAAGCTTAGGTGGAAGACCGTCCAGCGCAAGCGGTCAGCCGCGCTGGAGTTCTCGCCACCCGATATCACGACGGCAGAAGCCGTCCGGCCAGTCGATCCGGTCGACCGCTGCGTAGGCACGGGCCTGCGCCTCGGCCAAAGTGGTGCCCAGGCCGGTCACGTTCAGGACCCGCCCGCCATGGGCCAGCAACCGCCCGCCTTCCCGCCGTGTGCCGGCATGGAACAGGAGGAGGTCGTCGGATTCGAGCCCCTCGGTGCCGCGGATCTCGGTGCCTTTGGCATAGCTGCCGGGATAGCCCTTGGCCGCCATCACCACGCTCAGGGCATGGAGCGGCAGCCAGCGCAGGTTCATGTGGTGCAATTGGCCGTCCAACGCGCCCAGCAGGAGCTGGCAGAGATCGGTCATCAGCCGGGGCAGGACGGCTTGGCATTCCGGATCGCCGAAGCGGACATTGTACTCGATCAGCTTCGGGCCGTCGGCGGTGAGCATCAGCCCCGCATATAGGAAGCCCGTGAAGGGATGCCCCTCTTCCGCCATGCCGGCCAGGGTCGGGCGGATGATCCGCGCCATCACCTGCTCGACCAGCGCATCGGTCAGCACCGGGGCCGGCGAATAGGCGCCCATGCCTCCGGTGTTCGGCCCCTGGTCGCCGTCGAAGGCACGCTTGTGGTCCTGGGCAGTGCCGATCTCCAGCGCGTGGCGGCCATCGCAGAGCGCGAACAGCGATGCCTCCTCGCCGACCAGGCATTCCTCGATCACCAGCGTCGCCCCGGCCGCACCGAAGCCGCCGGCAAGCGCGTCGTCCACCGCGGCCAGCGCCTCGGCGGGCGTGGTCGCCACCACCACGCCCTTGCCGGCGGCGAGCCCATCAGCCTTGATCACGATCGGCGCGCCCTCGGCCCGGACATAGGCACGGGCCGCCTCGGCATCGGCCTGGGTGAAGGTGCGGTAGCGGGCGGTGGGGATGTTGTGGCGGGTG
>NZ_WUJP01000664.1 GCF_009806515.1 Geminicoccus flavidas
CCAGGGTCCAAAGGCCCGGCACCTCGCCGAACATGACGAAGCCCAGCAGGCCGGCGAACAGTACCCAGCTATAGGTGAGCGGGCCGATCACCGAGACCGGCAGGGCCCGCCAGGCGCGCACGTTCATGAACTGGCCGAGGATGCCGAGCGGTCCCAGGCTCAGGACGAACAGGGTGGTCGGCCAGTCCAGGGCGCGCCAGGTGAGTACGGCCGGCACCGCCAGGATGATGAGGCCCAGCACGTGGACGGTGAAGATCACCGTCCAGGCCTCATCCAGCTCGACCAGCTTCTTGATGACCACCGCCTCCAGGGCGAACAGGACGGCACTGCCGAGCGCGATCGGCACGCCGATCGAGGCCTGCCAGTCGACCTGCCAGGGCTCCGCGGCCAGCACCGCGCCGGCCAGGCCCACCGCGGCCGCCAGCGCATGGCGCCGGCTCACCTGCTCGTGGAGCAGGAGGGCGCCGAACAGGACCGCGAGCACGCCCTCCAGGAGGCCCAGCGTGCTGGCCTGCGCCAGCGGCAGGCGCACGCCCGCCTCCAGCGCGCAGATCAGCCCGCCATAGCCGGCCAGCACCCGCAGGACGCTCCAGCCGGGCGAGCGGGTGAAGAGCGGGATCCGCTTGCCCGCGGCCAAGCGCCAGACGGCTAGGACTGGTAGGGCAGCCAGCAGGCGCAGCGTCACGAGCTGGGCGAGCGGCACCTCGCCGCCGGTGAGCTTGCCGGTGGCGAAGATGATCGTGAACACCAGGACGCCGGACAGCGCCCAGCCTATTCCGGCCAGCCGGCTGGAGGGCGGCATCGGCGCTGGCGGGTCGGTTGCTGGGCGGGCTCAGCCCATCGCGGCCGGGATCAGCTCGCGCAGCGGGCGGCGCACCCGGGCACCATACTGCTCGATCACCGCGGCGGCGCAGGCACTGCCCAGGCGGCCGGCGGCGGCCAGGGAGAAGTCGTGGGTGTAGCCGTAGAGGAAGCCCGCGGCGTAGAGGTCGCCCGCTCCGGTGGTGTCGAGCAGCTGGGCCGGGCGCACCGTCTCGATCGGATGGGCCTCGTCGCCCGCCACGATGACCGAGCCCGCGGGCCCGCGGGTCAGGACGGCCAAGTCTACCTCGCGGCGGACCGCCGCCATCGCCTCGTCGAAGCTGTCGGTCTCGTACAGGCTGGTGATCTCGCTCTCGTTGGCGAACAGGATGTCGACCCGGTCGCGCACCAGGTCGCGGAACTCGGCGCGCCAGCGGTCGACGCAGAAACTGTCGGAAAGGGTGAGCGCCAGCTTGCGGCCGTTCGCCTGCGCGATCCGCGCGGCCTTCAGGCAGGCGGCCTTGGCACCGTCGCGGTCCCAGAGATAGCCTTCCAAATAGGTGACCCTGGCGCGGGCCACGAGATCCTCGTCGACGTCGCTCTCGTCCAGCATCACGCAGGCGCCCAGATAGGTCTGCATGGTGCGCTGGGCGTCGGGCGTGACGAAGATCAGGCAGCGCGCAGTGGCCGGGCCGTCGGCGGCCGGATGGTTGGGGAAGATCACCCCGGTGGCGCGGATGTCGTGGGCGAAGATGGCGCCCAGCTGGTCCTGCTTGACCCGGCCGACATAGCCGACATCGGCGCCGAGCGCGGCGAGCGCCGCCATGCTGTTGGCGCAGGAGCCGCCGGACTGCTCCACCCCCTGGCCCATATGGGCATAGAGGAACTCGGAGCGCTCGGCATCGACCAGGGTCATCGCCCCCTTGACCAGGCCGAGGCTGGCGAGCTGCGCCTCGTCCGCATCGGCCACGACGTCGACGATGGCGTTGCCGAGGCCCACGACGTCGAGCTGGTCGGGCAAGGAAGCGGCTGCCGGCATGTTCCAGGAACTCCAATGGTGGTGCGGCCGGACCATAGCGATGTCGCCAGAGGGAGCAACGGCGGGCGTGCCGCACGACCATTTGTGTCGGCTATGCAACGTACGGTTGATTCGGTGCCGCCTGCGCCGGTACGGCATCTTTGCGGGGGCTAGCGGAAACGAGATGTTTCGCGCGTTCGTCCGGGTGCGGGACGTGCCGGGTTCTACCCGCCGGGCACGAGTGCTAGAGCCGGACTCGTATCCGCGGCCTAGCGGCCGTGGGACGCTTCTGTGGAGGTCGGATCCCTTCCGACGAACCCCAAGCCGACGGTGACCGCATGTTCCGCAGGAAAGACAACGAGCCGCCTCGTCCCGAGAAGCTGGAGCCCGCGCCCGTCGCCCGGCCCTCGCTGGAGCAGCGCGCGCCGGTGATGCCGGCCGTACCCAAGCGCGAGGAGGCGCCGGCACCGACCGCGGCCAGCGTGATGGCGCCCAGGCCCGGTGCCGCCATGGTCGACGACGTGGCCGGCAAGCGGCTGATCGTCGGCCAGGGGATCCGGCTGGCCGGTGAGATCACCGCCTGCGACCGGCTGGTGGTGGAGGGTTTCTGCGAGGTCACGCTGAACGAGACCAGGGCACTGGAGATCGCCGCGTCCGGCCGGTTCATCGGCGGCTGCGAGGTGGAGGAGGCCGAGATCAGCGGCGTGTACGAGGGTGAGCTCACCGTGCGCAAGCGGCTCCTGATCCGCGCCTCGGGCAAGGTGAAGGGCAATGTCCGCTATGGCGAGATCGAGATCGAGCGCGGCGGGCTCCTGTCCGGCTCGGTCAGCATGATCGAGGGCCGGCCGGAGCAGGCCCCATTCCAGGGTCAGGCGGCCGGGCAGGTCTCCGGGCAAGCACAGCCGCAGCCCGTCCAGGAAGCAGTCGCCAGCTGATGCAGTCCGGTTCTTCCCGCCTGGCGGCGGCCGGCCTGCTCGTCCTGGCGACGGGCTGCAGCGCGCCGCCGCCGCCCACGGCCGCGGCGCCGGCCGCCGCATCGCCCGTTATCGCGGCCGATGCCCTGCCACGCCGGCTCGACCTGGTGGGCATGAACGCCCGCCAGCTCGACGCCATGTTCGGCAAGCCCGAGATGGTGATGAACGCCGGCCCGGCGCAGTGGTGGCGCTTCCACCTGGACGGCTGCGCGGTCGAGGTGTTCCTGGTGACCACCGACCAGGGCATGGTGGTGCGCCATGCCGCGGTCGAGCGGCAGCTCGACGCCGGGCCGGCCCCGGTCCTGGCTCCGGCCTGCACCGACCTCGACCCCCAGCGCGCCCGCCACGCCCCGGAGGCGCAGCTCGCGAGCAATTTCTGAGCAGTTCAGGCCTCCACGAAGCCTTGAAGCTCAGGGCGTCTGCTGGGTGCTCACCGTGCGGCGCACACCCTGCGGGCGGGTGCGCTCGTTGACCTTGGCCTGCGCCTCGGTGACGGCATTGCCGGGCTTGCGCTCGATCATCCGGCCGGCACCGCGCTGCACGTCGAGCTGGCCGTCGCGCCAGACCACCTTGCCGTTGGCGACCGTAATCGCCGGCAGGCCCTCCACCCGGATCCCCTCGAACACGTTGGTGTCCATCTTGGAATGGTGGGTCTTCACCGAGATCGTCGCGCTGGCCTTGGGGTCCCAGACCACCAGATCGGCATCCGAGCCCGGCTGGATCACGCCCTTGCGCGGGTAGAGGCCGAAGATCTGCGCGCAGTTGGTCGAGCCTGCGGCCACGAACTCGCTGGGGGTCAGCCGCCCGGTGTTCACGCCGAAATGCCACAGGCACTTGAGGCGCTCCTCCAGCCCGCCCGTCCCGTTCGGGATGAGGGTGAAGTTGTCCAGGCCCATCTTCTTCTGCTGGATAGTGAAGGCGGCGTGATCGGTGGCGACCACCTGGAGCGAGCCGGCAACGAGGCCGTCCCAGAGCGACTTCTGGTGCTCCTTGGAACGGAAGGGCGGGCTCATCACCCGGGACGCGGCGAATTCCCAGTCGGCGGACCAGTAGACGCTCTCGTCCAGGACCAGGTGCTGGATCAGCGGCTCGCCATAGATGCGCAGGCCGGAGGCACGCGCCCGGGCGATCGCCTCGTGCGCCTCGCGGCAGGACGTGTGGACGATATAGAGCGGCGAGCCCACGGTATGGGCGATCATGATGGCGCGGTTGGCGGCCTCGGCCTCGACATGGGGCGGGCGGGAGAGCGCGTGGCCCTCGGGCCCGGTGATGCCGCGGTCGAGCAGTTGCTGCTGGAGGAGGAAGACCGCATCGCCGTTCTCGGCATGGACCATCGGCAGAGCACCCAGGTCGCGGCAGCGCGAGAAGCTGTGGAACAGGATCTCGTCGTCGACCATCAGGGCCCCTTTATAGGCCATGAAGTGCTTGAAGCTGGTGACGCCGCGATCGACCACCTCGGCCATCTGCTGGGCGGTGCGCTCGGTCCATTCGGTGATGGCGACGTGGAAGGAATAGTCGGCGCAGGCCTTCTTCGCCCAGGACTGCCAGTCGTCCAGCCCGTCGGTCAGGCTGCGGCCGGGGCCCGGAATGCAGAAGTCGATCAGCATGGTGGTGCCGCCGGCCAGCGCCGAGGCGGTGCCGGAGAAGAAGTCCTCGACCGCCACCGTGCCCATGAAGGGCATCTCCAGATGGGTGTGCGGGTCGATGCCGCCCGGGATCACGTAGGCGCCGCCGGCGTCGATCACCTCGGCCCCTGTGGGCGCGTCGAGATTTTCGCCCACCGCCTGGATCAGGCCGCCATCCACCAGCACGTCGGCGCGGAAGCTGCGGTCGGCGTTGACCACGGTGCCGCCACGGATCAACAGCGCCATCGGACCTTCTCCCCCAGGATGTCGTGGTGCCGGGATGATCGGACGCCGCGCCCGTTCTGTCCACGCCCGCTCAGCGGTAGGCGGCACCTGCCCGGCGGAGCATGCGCTGGAAGCTCATCGAGATGTGCACCCGGCGCAGATGCCCCACCGATACGATGTCGCCCAGCCGCACTGCCGCCAGGATCTCGACCATCTCCTGGCGAAACGCCGAGAACTCCTCCTGCAGGTTCATGGTCGGCAGGAGCTTCAGGACGATCCGCGAGGTCTGGTAATAAAGCCGCTCGCTGATCTCGCGCAGCGGCTGGTTGCCGATCATGGCGCTGATCTCGGCGAAGAAGGCCATGTTGAGGCGGGCGAACGCCATGTGGTCGAGTTCGCCCGCGGACTGCTCGTCGCAGCGCGCGATCAGGGCCTCGATCCGCTCGATCGCCGCCGCGTCCGGCTGGACCGGCGACAGGCGGCCCATCAATGCTGCGAGTTCCAGGCGCAGGTGATAGACCTGGGCCAGCTCGTCCAGCTCGACATCCGTGACCAGCGTGCCCACGCCATGGACGATGCTGACCAGGCCCTCGTTCTCCAGCCGGGTCAGGACCCGGCGGACCGGCGTGCGGCTGACGTTGAATTCCTCCGCCAGCTCCTCCTCGGACAGGCGCATCCCCGGCGGATAGGCCAGCATGCAGATCCGGTCGCGCAGGATGCCGTAGATCCGGTCCGAGCGCTCGCGGGCCGTGACGGGTGGCTCGGTCCCGGTCGGGGATGCGCTCATATCGCTTCCAGGCAGGCGCTCAGGAACTGCCGGGTGCGCTCGTTCTGGGCCTGGCCGAAGATCTGCTCCGGCGGGCCCTGCTCGGCGATCTTGCCGCCATAGAAGAAGCAGACCCGGTCGGCGAATTCGCGGGCGAAGCCCATCTGGTGGGTGACCATCAGCATGGTGAGATCGAGTTCCGCCCCCAGGCGCCGGATGACGTTCAGGACCTCGCCCACCAGCTCCGGGTCGAGCGCCGAGGTCACTTCGTCGAACAGCATGACCTTCGGCCGCATGGCAAGCGCCCGGGCGATCGCGACCCGCTGCTGCTGGCCGCCGGAGAGCTGCGAGGGGTAGTGGTCGAGCTTGTCGCCCAGGCCCACCATCTCCAGGAGCTCGACGGCGCGCGCCCGCGCCTCCTCCTTGGAGAGCTTGAGCACGGTGACCGGCGCTTCCATGCAGTTCTTCAGCGCGCTCATGTGCGGGAACAGGTTGAAGTGCTGGAAGACCATGCCGATCTTGCCGCGCATCCGGCGCAGGTGCGCGGCATCGGCTGGCACCATGCCGCCATTCTTCTGCATGTGGGTGAGCGGCTCGCCGTCCACCCAGATCACCCCATCGTTGATCTTCTCCAGCGTCATCAGCATGCGCAGCACGGTGGTCTTGCCGGAGCCGGACGGGCCGATGACTGCGACCTTCTCGCCGGGCATGATCTCCAGGTCCAGGCTGTCCAGCACGGTGAGCGCGCCGTAGCGCTTGGTCACCTTGTCGAACTTCACCATGGGCTGGGTCATCAGCGTGCTCCGATGCGGTTGAGGCGGCGCTCCACCATGCGGATCAGGGCGGCGGCCACGAGGCTGAACACCAGGAAGAACAGGCCGACCAGCGTGATCGGCTCGATGTAGCGGAAGGTGGTCGAGCCCAGGATCTTGGCCTGCTGCATCAACTCCAGCACCGCGATCGCGGAGAGCAGCGGCGTCTCCTTGAACAGGGCAACGAAATAATTGCCGAGTGCCGGCACCACCGGCGGGATCGCCTGCGGGATGATGATGTCGCGGAAGGTGTGGAACGGGCTGAGATTCAGCGCGGTGGATGCCTCCCACTGGCCGCGCGGCACGTTGTCCAGCCCGGCTCGGTACACCTCTGCGCAGTAAGTGCCGTAATGCAGGCCGAGCGCGATGACGCCGGCGGTGAACGCATCGAGCGATACGCCGAACTCCGGAAAGACGAAGTAGAGAAAGAAGATCTGGATCAGCAGCGGCGTGGAGCGGATGAACTCGACGAAGGCGGAGACCGGCAGGGCAATCCAGGGGGCGCGTGCCATCCGGAGAAGCGCGAAGACCAGCCCCAGGATCAGGGCGAGCACGAAGCCCAGCAGGGTCGCCTGGACGGTTACCAGTGAGGCCTGTGCCAGGATCGGCAGGATCTCGAAGGCGTAGCTCCAGTCCCAGAGCATGGTTCAGGGGCCTCCCCTAGTGGCTGCGGCCGCGGGCCAAAGCACCTGCCGCCTTCTGCTCCAGCGCCTTCATGCCGACGGTGATGATCGAGGCGATGGCGAGATAGATCACCAGCACGATGGTGAAGATCTCCAGCGTGCGGAAGGTGGTCTGGTTCATCTGCTGAGCGCGGAAGGCCAGATCCGAGATGGTGATCAGCGAGACCAGGGCCGTCGACTTCAGGAGCTCGATGAAGAGATTGCCCCAGGGTGGGATCATCGCGACGAAGGCCTGGGGCAGGATGATCCGGCGCAGCGCCTGGGTCCGGCTCATGTTCAGCGCGACCGTGGCCTCCCACTGACCCCGCGGCACGGCGGCTACCGCGCCGCGCACCACTTCCGCGCCATAGGCGCCGATGTTCAGGCCGAGTGCCGCAATCGCCACGGTCATCGGCTGCAGGGTGATGCCGAACAGCGGCAGCACGAAGAACAGCCAGAACAGCTGGACCAGGGCGGAGGTCCCGCGGAACAGCTCGATATAGGCGATCGCCAGCCAGCGCAGCGGCCAGGGCGCGTACATCTTGGCGAGCCCCGCCACCGTGGCGCAGACCACCGCGACCACGGCACCCGCCAGGGTGATCTGAATGGTCACCAGGGCCCCTTCAAGGAGGCCCGGGATAAACTCCCGGAACCCCGCGAAGGACGCCACCACCAGGCCGGCCGAGAAGCTCACGACCGCCACCACCACGAGCTTGCGCATCACCATGACCGGCCTTTGCGGGGTGGAAGGGGGAGATCGGACGACCGCAAGCTCACTCCCCGGCGCAGAGCTCGGCGGTAGTCTTGGTCGGCAGGAAGTCCTTGCCGAAGCCGAACGGCTCGACCAGGGCCAGATGCTCCTCGGAGCCCAGGAAGTTCTTCAATTCGGCGTTGAAGGCCTGCTGCAGCTCGGTGTCGTCCTTGCGAAACGCCACCGCGCCATGGCCAGTGACGGACTTGCCGGCCACCTCGCCGAACGGCCTGGTCGATTCCACGCCTTCGTTCTTGGCGGCCATCTCGGCGATCGACAGGGCGGTGAGTGCTGCCGCATCGGCGCGGCCGGCCTTGACCGCGGCGACCAGGCTGGACTGGTCGGGCAGGAGCACCAGCTGGGACTGGCCGATCCCCGCATCGGCGGCATAGCCCGCCTCGACCGCGCCCGCCATCACCGCGAGCTTCAGGTCCGCGTTGCCCGCGATGCTGGAATAGTCGGTGATCTGCTTGGGGTTGCCTTCCTGGACCAGCATGGCCTGGCCGATGCCATAGGTCGGCTCGGAGAACAGGACCTGGCCGCAGCGTGCCGGGTTGACGAACATGCCGGCCGCCACGATGTCGAACCGCCCGGCCTGCAGGCCCGGGATCAGCGAGCCGAACTCGGTGAGCACGCCATCGATCTCGGCGACGCCCAGCTTTTTCATGACGGCCCGCACCACTTCGGGCGATTCGCCGGTGAGCTTGCCGTCAGGCGTGGCGAAGCCGAATGGCGCCTCGTTGGCAAAGCCCACGCGGATGTAGCCGGCTTCCTTGGCGGCCTCGAGCGTCGACTGGGCATGGGCGGCGCCGGCCGAGACAAGAGCGGCAGCGGCCAACAGGCCAACGAGGGCGCGGCGGGACAGGATAGACGTGAGCATGAGTCGTCCTCCGTTGCGGGTCGATGGGCGTAGCACGTCGGTACCTGCCCACGGGCGGGGCCGCCCGCGTGCAGATTCGGTGGATGGCGAACTCCAATATCGTGGCAGCCTGCCTCATCGGCCCATAGGTTTCAAGAGTTGTGTACATCTAGGGGAGGAAGTCACGAATCCATCTTGATGAAAACCGAATCTGCGGCGCAGACTGAACGAAGCATGTGTACGTGCGTCGGGCCGGGGTGATTGCCGTGCATTACAGGTCGAGCCATTCCATCATGGACGACGCCACCCTGCCGGCTGACCCGCCCTTCCCTGCGGAGGAGTACGCGGCACGGCTGGCCAAGGTCCGCTCAGCCATGGCCCGGCAGGAGCTGGACCTCCTCCTCATCTCCGCACCGGAGAACATCTGCTACCTGACCGGCCTCGATCACTGGGGCTACTTCGCGCCGCACCTCCTGGTCCTGCCGATGGACGGCGAGCCGGTGCTGATCACCCGGGCGATGGAGCGGGTCACGGTGGCGGCCCAGGTACGTCATGCCCGCTTTGCCGGCCATCCCGACCACGAGACGGTCGCCGATGTCGCCTGCCGCGAGCTGGCGGGCAGGCGGCTGCGCCGGGTCGGGTTCGAGCCCAGGAGCAGCGGCCTGCCAATGGCACTGGGCCTGGCGCTCCAGGCGGGGTGCGCCGCGCAGGCCTGGGTCGATGCCAGCAGCATCGTGGACGCGATCCGGATGGTCAAGAGCCCGGCCGAGCAGGCCTGCCTGCGCCAGGCGGCCGCCGTCAGCGACGCCGCGGCCATGGCGGCGGTCGAAGCGACGCACGACGGCGCCAGCGAGGCCGAGATCGCCGCGGCCTGCCTCGGCACCATGGCCGAACGCGGCACCTATCCGGGCTTCGGGCCGTTCATTCGCGCGACCAGCCGGCTGGGCGAGGAGCATACCAGTTGGAGCCGGGCTCGCCTCCAAGCCGGCGATGCCCTGTTTCTGGAGCTGTCCGGCTGTGTTGCCCGCTATCACGCACCGCTCGGCCGGCTGATCCATGTCGGCCATGCGCCGCCCGCGGCACACGCCATGGCATCGGTCACCCAGGATGCGTTCACCGCGGTGGTGGCCAGCCTGAAGGACGGTATCCTCGCCCGCGACGTCTATGCCGCCTGGCAGGGCGTGGTGGACCAGGCCGGGCTTGCCCACTACCGGCGCCACCATTGCGGCTACCTGGTCGGGATCGGCGTGCCGCCCAGCTGGACCGGCGGCAACCAGGTCTGGGGCCTGCGCCCGGACAGCGATCTGGTGATCCGGACCGGCATGAGCTTCCACATCCTGTCCTGGCTGATGGGCACCGGCCAGGGCGACTACTTCATCTCCAACACCGTGCTCCTGGGCGACCAGGGCGCGGAAGTGCTCACCCAGACCCCCACCGACGTGACGATCCGCTAGGACGAACCATGGAATTCGGCAAGAACAACACCCCGTTCAGCGAAGCGGAGTTTGCGGACCGTGTAGCCAGGACCAAGACGAGGATGGAAGAAGCCGGCCTGGATGCGCTGATCTGCAGCGACCCGGCCAACATGAACTATCTCACTGGCTATAATGGCTGGTCGTTCTACGTCCATCAGGCGGTGATCGTCCTGCAGGACCTGGAGCACCCCTTGTGGTTCGGCCGCGGCCAGGATGCCAACGGTGCGCGGATCACCACGATCCTGCCGGGCGAGAACATCCTCTACTATGCCGACGAGTTCGTGCAGTCGACCACCAGCCATCCCATGCAGGAGCTGGCACGCAACCTGCGCGACTGTGGCCTCGCCCGAGGCCGGATCGGGGTGGAGGCGGACAGCTACTACTTCACCGCCAGGTCCCAGGCGGTGCTCGCGAGGGAGCTGCCCGACGCCGAGATCGTCGATGCCGACTGCCTGGTGAACTGGGTGCGCGCGACCAAGTCCGACGCCGAGATCCGGCTGATGCAGG
>NZ_WUJP01000665.1 GCF_009806515.1 Geminicoccus flavidas
TCCAGGCGGCCGGCACGCGCGGCCTGGAAGAATATGGTGGCGACTATCCGGCGATCGTGCCGCTAATGCCGACCGGGATCGGCACGTCCTGCCCGCACCTCACCTGGTCAGACGCGCCGTTCCAGGCCCAGACGGGCACCACGATCGAGATCGCCGGGGTCCGGCACCGCTACCACGTCCCGCTGACCCGCACCGTCTATCTGGGCCAGCCGCCGCAGAGGATGGTCGATGCCGCCAAGGTGGTGGTGGAAGGGATCGAGGCGGCGCTGGAGGTGGCCAAGCCCGGGGCCGGCTCGCGCGACGTCCATGCCGCCTGGACCCGCACGATCGGACGGCACGGCTTGGTCAAGGATTCGCGCTGCGGCTACTCGATCGGGCTGAACTTCCCGCCGGACTGGGGCGAGCGCACCATCTCGCTGCGCGCCACCGACGACACGATCCTCCAACCGAACATGACCATCCACTTCATGCCCGGCATCTGGCTGGACGACTGGGGCATCGCAATCTCCGAGCCGATCCGGATCACCGAGACCGGCGTGGAGACCTTCTGCAGCTTCGAGCGCCGGCTGTTCGTGAAGTAGGCCGCTAGAGCCGGGAAAGGAGTTCGGCCTTCTTCGCCTGGAACTCCTCCTCGCTGAGGATGCCCTTCTCCTTCAGCCCGGCCAGGCGCTCGATCGTGGCGAGGACCTGGTCCTGATCGGCGCCGCCGGCACGAGCGGCGGCATTGGCAACCGTGCCCGAACCGGGAACGGCGGGAACCGGCTGAAAGCCCGCCGCATGGGCGGCGCCGGAGGGTGCGGGCTTGGTCTCCACATGGACAGGGGACACGATTGGCAGGTCGGCGACCCGCACCAGCCCGTGCTGGCTGGTGAAGGTCAGAGAGGCGTCGTTGCCCTGTTGCTGGCCAAAGCCGGTGATCTGGTGGTCGCCCGTGTCATAGACGGTGACCCGGCCGCCGATGTCCAGGGCCAGGCGGCGGCTCTGCGGGAAAAACGCATAGCGGAGATGATTCTGGGCACCCGTCGCCGACGGCGTGCCGAGCTCGGCCGGCCAGCCATGGCCGGAACCGCCGGCCCCGAATGCGATGCTTGCGCCGGAGCCGCCATGGGCGTAGCCGGCCTGCATCTGCCGGTCGGCGCCACGCTGTCCCTGGGTCTGACTGGCCGACGCGCGGGTGGCCACCAGCGTCTGGCTGCGCAACTGCCCCGCCAGGTCGTTGCAGGCGGCGTCGACCCGCTGCTTCAGGCCGTGGTTGAGCATGTCGCCGATCATGACCATGCCGCCCGGCGACCACTGGCCCATGCCGCCCAGCTCCTTGTGGCTGAACTGCGCCATCGTGCCGCCGCCTTCAGCCAGCGCCCGGAGCAGAACGGCCGCGGCCTCGGCGGACAGCCCATGCCGCGCCGCCACCTCCTCGACCACCCGGCGGCCTTCCGCGGTCAGATCCTGCATCGACGAGGCCTCCCCTGTGTCGGCGGCGACCGGTTGCCACACTCGTCCGCCCGACCCAGGAAATGGCCCTGCCCGGGTGCTTTTTCCACGAGCGCCGTCGGCGAATTCAGTCGCCGGCAGCGGTTTCGCGCTGCCAGGTCTCCCGGCTCAGCCGGTAGAGCACGTGGTGCCGCATCGGATGGCCGGCCTCGACCGAAGGATGCTCGAAATCGTCCGCCGGATCACGGGTCATGCCCAGGCGCTCCATCACCCCGCGCGAGGGCAGGTTGGCCGGCAGGGTGAAGGCGACGATCTCCGGCAGCCGCAGCTCCCCGAAGCCGAAGCGCAGCGCCTCCTGCGCCGCCTCCAGCGTATAGCCCTTGCGCCAGTAGGGCTTGAGCAGGCGCCAGCCGATCTCTACCGCGGGCGTGAAATGGGCCGGGAAGGTGGCGTTCGCGATGCCGACTGCCCCGATGAAGGCGCCGTCCAGGGTGCGCTCGACTGCCCAGAAGCCCCAGCCATGCTCGGCGATATGCGCCTGCCACGCGTCCATGATCGCGTCGCTGCGCTCGGCGCTGAGCGGCCGCGGGAAGTGCTCCATCACCTCCGGATCGCCGTTCAGCGCCCGGAATGGTGCCCGGTCCGCCTCCTGCCACGGTCGGAGGATCAGCCGCCGGGTCACCAGCCGGCGCGGTTGCGGACGTCCCGCCATAGTCAAAAGGCCCCCGTCGAGCTTGCCTGCCGGCAGCATAGCGGGGCGGGCCCGGCGCAGACAGGCCCGGATCAGCGCCCGGAGATCAGCGGTGATCGAGCCGCGCCACCAGCCGGTCGCCCAGCCATTGGAGGCCGCAGACCAGCACGATCAGCACCGCCACCACCGCCACCATGATCTCGGTCTCGAAGCGCTGGTAGCCGTAGCGGATCGCGAGGTCGCCCAGGCCCCCGGCGCCGATGGCGCCCGCCATGGCCGAGGCGCCAATCAGGGTGATGAGGGTGACGGTGAAGCCGGCCGCCAGGCCCGGCAGGGCTTCGGGCACCAGCACCTCGCGCACGATCGTCCAGCGATTGCCGCCCATGGCGCGCACCGCCTCGACCAAGCCCCGGTCGACCTCGCGCAGCGACACCTCGGCGATCCGCGCATAGTAGGGGATGGCCGCGATCGAGAGCGGCACGATCGCCGCCCAGGTGCCGATCGAGGTGCCGACGATGAAGCGGGTGACCGGGATCAGCGCCACCAGCAGGATGATGAAGGGCACGGAGCGGAAGCCGTTGACGACCGCGCCCAGCAGCCGGTTGACCCACAGGTTCTGGGCGATGCCGCCGCGTTCGGTGACCACCAGGAGCAGACCGATCGGCAGGCCAACCACCAGGGAGATCAA
>NZ_WUJP01000666.1 GCF_009806515.1 Geminicoccus flavidas
GCCGGACAGCCCGGTCATCAGGATCGTTTCCCAGGTCGAGCGCAGCAGAAGATCAAGCATCATCGTCGACATATCCCAGCCTCTCAACCCGGGCACCCTGTTCCTCAAGAAAACGGACGGCTCGCGCTGGCGCATCGCCCCGGTTCGGCACGCCCAGGAACAGCGTGCCGACCGGCTCGCCCTGGACATGGTCGATGCCGCCATGGACAAGCCGGACCGGGGTCTGGAGCAGGGCCCCGAGCCGGCCGATCAGCGGGCTGCGGGCGGCCTCGCCAGCCAGATCGACCTGCAGGATGGCGCTATTGCCCTGCACCGGGTCGAGCCTGACAGCGATCCCGGCCGGCAGCTTCGGGCGCAGCGACTGGAGCAGGCTCTGCGTCGTGGGCGAGCTTGGGGCGGCGAACACCTGCCAGACCGGCCCTTCCTCGACGATCCGGCCCTGGTCCAGCACCACGACCCGGTCGGCCACCTTGCGGATCACCTCCATCTCGTGGGTGATCAGCACGATGGTGAGGCCGAGCTTGCGGTTGATGTCCTTGAGCAGGGCCAGGATCGAGCCGGTGGTCTCGGGGTCCAGCGCGGAGGTGGCCTCGTCGCACAGGAGCAGGACCGGCTCGGCCGCCAGCGCCCTTGCGATGCCGACCCGCTGCTTCTGGCCGCCGGAAAGCTGCGCCGGGTAGGCATCGGCCCGGTTCGCCAGGCCCACCAGCTCCAGGAGCTCCCGCACACGCGCCTGCCGCCGTGCTGCCGGCACGCCCGCGATCTTGAGCGGCAGGGCGACATTGGCCGCGACGGTCTTGGCCGCGAGCAGGTTGAAGTGCTGGAAGATCATGCCGATGCGGCGCCGCACCGGCTGGAGCTGGCGCTCATCGAGCCCGGTGATGTCCCGGCCCTCGATCTGAACCTGGCCGGAATCCAACCGTTCCAGCCCGTTCAGGCAGCGGATCAGGGTGGACTTGCCGGCACCGCTGCGGCCGATGATGCCCAGCACCTCGCCCCGGTCGACGCTGAGCGACACCCCGTTCAGCGCGGCAGTAGCGCCGAAATGGCGCTGGGCTTCGACCACCTGCACGATCGGCTCCGGCATCGGTGGCGATGCGGCAGGACGGACCTGCGGTGCGCGTTCCAGGACCATGGCGGCCAAGGGGCATCCTCTGGGGCAGTGGCACCGCCAGGCGCGGCGCGGTTCAACGGCAGGACGGCCCGGGCCAGCGGCCCAGGCCGTTCAGTTCAGGAGATAGAGCCGGCTCGGCCGGTCAGTAGGCCGCGGTGCCAGTGCCGCGATAGACGCGGTCGAACACCGCACGGACCGTCTCGTTCTGGTAGGCGGCCACCAGCGGCGCCACCCAGGGCGCGTCCTTGTCCTCGGTGCGCACCGCGATGAAGTTGCGGTACGGGTTGTTCTCGATCGGCTCCTGGGCGATCCGCTCCTTGTCCGGATCGAGACCGGCCTTGAGCGCCCAGTCGGTGTTGACCACCGCGGCGTCCAGGTCGTCGATTGCCCGGCCGACCACCCCGGCGTCCAACTCGTTGATCCGAAGATCCTTGGGATTCTCGACGATGTCGGTCACCGTCGCGAGGATCCCGGCCTCGGGATCGAGCTTGATCAGCCCCTCGTTCTGCAGGACCAGCAGTGCGCGGCCTTCGTTGGAGGGGTCGTTCGGGACGCCGATCGTGGCGCCCTCGGGCAGTTCCGCGACGCTCGCATACTTGCGAGAATAAAGGCCCATTGGCCAGACGGCGGTGAAGCCGACCGGGGTGATCTCGTAACCCTGCGATTCGATCTGGGCGTCCAGATAGGGCTGGTGCTGGAAGGCGTTGGCGTCGATGTCGCCGCGCGCCAGCGCTTCGTTGGGCTGGGTGTAGTCGGAGAACACCACCGGCTCGACGACGAGACCCTTCTTCGCCGCCTCGGCGACCACCGCCTGCCAGACCTCCTCATCCTCGCCGGACATGATGCCGACCTTGATCGGCTCCTCCTGCGCCAGCGCGGATGCACCCATCCATGGCGCCAGCAGCAGCCCGGCCACGGCCAAGCACGCCGCCAAGCCGCCGCGCCGCGTCCAGGACGACCGGCGGCCGGCCATGACGTTCGCTTCCTGCATCTTTCCCAGCCCGTTCGATGTCATGCCCGGGCCGAATCGGCGACCGCGGACGATCAGCCAGATAGCTGACCATCCGCGGCGGCAAAATCAACTAATTCTATCGGCTATTTGAAGTGCGGCAGGGTTCAGTCGACCGGGTCGCGGGCGCTGTAGAGGGCGATGCCGC
>NZ_WUJP01000667.1 GCF_009806515.1 Geminicoccus flavidas
GCAACAGGTCCAGGGCGCGCGAGAGCTGGTAGTCCTCCTCGCCCTCCTCCGGGATCGCCGAAGCTTCCGGGGGCAGCGGCGGTGCCACGCCCGGCACCTCCTCGCTCTGGTCGTTGCGCAGCCGGCCACGCAGATCGGCCTCGCGCCGCCCAAACGAGTCGTCGGTCTCCTCGATGTTCGCGGCATGCACCTCGATGTCGGGGGTGATGCCCTTGGCCTGGATCGAAGTGCCGGCCGGCGTGTAGTAGCGCGCGGTGGTAAGCCGAATGGCGCCATGGCCCGGGATCGGCATGATCGTCTGTACCGAGCCCTTGCCGAAGGTCTGGGTGCCCATGACGATCGCCCGGCGATGGTCCTGCAGGGCACCTGCCACGATCTCGGAGGCCGAGGCGGAGCCGCCGTTCACCAGCACCACCATCGGCACGCCGGCCAGGACGTCGCCCTTGCGCGCGTTGAAGCGCTGGATGTTCTCGTTCTCCCGCCCGCGGGTCGAGACGATCTCGCCCTGGTCGAGGAAGGCGTCGGACACCGCCACGGCCTGGTCGAGCAGCCCGCCCGGGTTGTTGCGCAGGTCGAGCACCAGGCCCTGCATCTTGCCGCCCATCTCGGCGCGCATCTTGTCGATCGCGTCGCGCATGCCCGACGCCGTCTGCTCGCTGAACGTGGTCAGCCGGACATAGCCGACATTGCCCTCGGCATGGGCGCGCACCGGCGAGATCTTGATGATCGCGCGGTTCAGGGTCAGGTCGAACGGCTCCTCCGAGCCCTCGCGCATCAGGCGCAGGCGGATCGGGGTGTCGACCGGCCCGCGCATCTTGTCGACCGCCTCGGACAAGGCGAGGCCGGTGACCGCCTCGTCGTCGATATGGGTGATGAAGTCGCCTGAGCGCACGCCGGCCTTGGCGGCGGGAGTGTCATCGATCGGCGAGACGACCTTGATCAGGCCGTTCTCCATGGTGACCTCGATGCCAAGCCCGCCGAACTCGCCGCGGGTCTGCACCTGCATGTCCCGGTAGCGGTCGGTGTCCAGGTAGCCCGAATGCGGGTCGAGGCTGGTAAGCATGCCGTTGATGGCATTCTCGATCAGCTTCTGATCCGGCACGTCCTCGACATAGTCCGCGCGGACCCGCTCGAAGACGTCGGCGAACAGCTTGAGCTGCCGATAGACCTCGCCACCGGACTGCGCGGACAGCGGTGCCACTTGACCGACCAGCACGCCGAAGGCGACGGAGCCGCCGATCAGTAGCCCAGAGCGTATAAGTCTCGCCGTCATCAACCCCGGACCTTGTCTTCGCGAGCCGCAAGCCACGGCATCGGATCCACCGGCACACCCTTGCGCCGTAGTTCGACATATAGGCGTCCCGATACGCCGGACCCAGCGTCCACCGTACCGATCCGTTCGCCGGCCAGAACCTCCGCTCCGGCAGCCACGCCGAGACGTGCGAATCCAGCCATCAACGTATGGTAGCCATTGCCATGGTCGATGATCAAGATTTGCCCGTAGGAACGAAACGCCCCAGCGAACACGATCTTGCCAGCTTCCGGCGCCAGGATGGTGCCGGAAGGCGGCGGGTCGAGCAGGATGCCGCGCCGGGCGGCACCACGCGCCGGCGGCGGCAGCACCGGCAGGCGGGCCGGGATGCCGTCCCACGCTGGCTCGTCGCCTCTGGGCAGCGACCAGGGCAGGCCTCCGGCGCGGCCAGGCGGCAGGTCGGCCAAAGCCAGGGCCGCTGCCCCGTCCGCTGCCCCGTCTGCTGGCGGCGTGTGCGGGAGTGCTGGCCGGAGCAGTGCTTCGGCTGGCAAGGGGGCGGCTGGCAGGACGGCGGCCGGCAGGGGAGCGGCCGCACCCGGCTGGCGCAGCTCCATGGCCAGTACGGCCAGGGGTACCTCCTCGATCCGGGCCCGCTCCTGGCCGAGCTGCGCCATCAGCCCGTCCAACGCCGCCATGGTCGCCTCGCCCTCCACGCGAGCCTGGCCGAGCTGCGCCAGGGCCCGGTCGGCTTCCCGCAGGGCCTGTTCCGAGCGGCTCCAGTCGATGCTGCCGGCGCGAAGCGCCGCCCGGCGGTAGCTCACCTCGGTGGTGGCCCCACTCTCTCCCGCCAGCCGCAGGGCCGCGACCGTTCGTCCGGCGGCACCGCTGAGCGCGCGGCGCAGCGAACGCACCCGGTCGGCCGCTTCCTCCAGCCGGATCTCGGCCTGCACCCTGTCCGCCGCGACCTGGTCGATCCGGTTCTGCGTGCCGCTCAGTGCCGCCTCCAGCCCCAGTGTCGCCAGATGAAGGCGGCGGATCTGCTGGGCGCGCTCGGCCAGGTCCGCCGCCGTTGCGGCTGTGCTCCGGTCCAGCCAGGGCGCCGAGCTGGCGGCGCCGGCCGGTGCCGCCAGGAGCGCCAGCAGGGCCAGCAGGGCCGGGGCGCCCGGGCGACGCATCCTGTCAGCGATCCGCCGGCGCTGGCGTGAGCAGCGAGCGGCCGGTCATGGCGGCGGGCTGCTCGACCCCCAGCAGCGCCAGCGCGGTCGGCGCCACGTCGGCCAGCACCCCGCCTTGACGCAGGCCGATCCCGGGCGGCGCTCCCACCAGCACGATCGGCACCGGGTTGGTGGTGTGCGCGGTGTGCGGGTTGCCAGTCTCGGGATCGCGCATCACCTCGCAATTGCCGTGGTCGGCCGTGACCAGCGCGGCACCACCCAGGCGCTCAATCGCCGCGATCACCCGGCCAAGGCAGGCATCCACCGTCTCCACCGCGCGGATCGCCGCCGGAAGCACGCCGCTATGCCCGACCATGTCGGGATTGGCGAAGTTCAGCAGGATGAAGTCGGGCCTGGTATCGGCGATCGCCTGGACGACCCGGTCGGTCAGGCCCGGCGCCGACATCTCCGGCTGGAGGTCGTAGGTCGCGACCTTGGGGGACGGCTCCAGGATCTTGTGGCAGCCGGGCAGGTCCTTCTCCTCGCCGCCGTCGAAGAAGAAGGTCACGTGTGGGTATTTCTCGGTCTCGGCGGCGCGCAGCTGGGTGAGCCCCGCCCCGGCCACGACCTCGCCCATCAGCTCCGTCAGCGGCTCCGGCGGGAACAGTGTGGCGAGCCGCTCGTCCAGCGTGGTGGAGTAGCTGGTCATGCCGACCGCTGCCGCCAGCTCGGGCACATGCCCGCGCGCGAAGCCCTCGAAGTCGGGGTCCACGAAGGCGTCCATGATCTGGCGCACCCGGTCGGAGCGGAAATTGAAGCAGAGCAGCCCGTCGCCGTCGCGCATCCCCTGGTAGTCGCCCAGCACCACGGGCTCGATGAACTCGTCGGTCTTGTCGGCGGCATAGGCAGCGGCGATCGCCTGATCGGCCGAAGCCGCCCGCGGCCCCTGGCCGGCCACGATCGCCTGCCAGCCCTTCGCGACCCGCTCCCAGCGATGGTCCCGGTCCATCACGAAATAGCGCCCGCCGAGCGTGGCGAGGCGGGCCGTACCCCCCAGATCCTGCTCTAACCTCGCCACGAACTCGCCGGCCGAGCGCGGCGGCGTGTCCCGCCCGTCGGTTAGGACATGGACCAGCACCTCCAGGCCTTGTGCTGCCAGCGCTCTCGCCAGCGCCACCGCATGGTCCTGATGGGAATGGACGCCGCCCGGCGACACCAGGCCCAGCAGATGGAAGCGTCCACCTTTCGCCTTGACCGCCCGTGCCGCGGCGAGCAGCCGCTCGTTCTGGGCGAGGCTGCCGTCCCGCGCGGCCTGGCTGATCTTGGGCAGGTCCTGCATCACGACCCGGCCAGCACCCAGATTGGTGTGCCCCACCTCCGAGTTGCCGAACTGCCCATCCGGCAGGCCCACGGCCTCGCCGTCGGCGCGCAGCGTGGTCACCGGCCATTGCGCCCGGATCCGGTCGATCACCGGCGTCGCCGCCAGCGCCGCGGCATTGTCGCTCGGATCGGCGCGCTGGCCGAACCCGTCCAGCACCACCACGGCCACCGGCCTGATCTTCATGAGGAACCCCTAGCTGCGGCCCTGCCGATCCAGGTGGTCTGCCGCTCCCCTTGGGCAGGCGCGGGCCAAGTCGGGCAGGACCACTCGGGCTTAACGCCGATCAGCATGGCGGTCCAGTGAACCTGGCCGCAGCCGGCATGGTGCTTCAGTTGCCGGTGACCGCGTTCCAGAAGCTGCTGAACGATTCGTAGGATGCCCCGCCCTGGGAGGGTGCCGGTGCCGTGTCCGGGCCGGCGGTGGGCTCGATCCCGGCCAGCCCCGCCGTGCCCTCCGCAAGGGAGCCGTCCGGCCCGGCCGCCGGTGCTACCTCGATGGGGCCAGCCTGCCTCATGTCCTCGCCATCCCCGACCGGATCGGCCCCGACCGGATCGGAAAGCCCCGGATTGCCCGGCAGGTCGGCCGGCTCGCCCGCAGACCTGCCCCGCAGCGGGCGGGGCTCCGCGCTCAGGCTCTCGAGCTGCAGGGATTTTCGCTCGATCCGCTCGGGCGTGTGCAGCCGCTCCGGCGTCCGCTCGATGTTGATCTCCTCGCGCGGCCGCTCGACGCCCAGCGTGTCCAGCAAGGCACCGGTGATCGTGATCGTGCGGTACACGGCAAAGCGCTGCTGGTACTCGGCAGTGGTGAGGTTGACGCGCGACACGAACAATTCGTTCTCGGCGTCCAGCAGGTCGAGCAGGGTGCGCTGGCCGACGATGAACTGGTCGGCATAGGCGTCGCGGGTGCGGCGGTTCGCCTCCACCTGCAGGCGCAGGGTCTCGATCCGGGCCGTGGCGGTGTCCAGCGCTATGAAGGCGCTGCGCGCATCCTCCTCGGCCTGGCGCCGGACCCGGGCCAGCGAGGAGCGCGCCTCGTTCAGGCGATGGAAGGCCTCGCGCTCCTGCGCGACGTCGGCGCCGCCGCGGAACAGGTTGTAGCGCATCACCAGGAGGACCTCGGCGCTGACATCGCTGCCATCCACGCCGTTCACGTCATTGGCGGTAGAAGCGCCCGCCTCCACGTTCAAGCGCGGGTAGTAGCCCGCCCGCGCGGCGCGCACCTCGGCCGCGGCGACGTCGACATCCGAGGCCGCGATCTGCACGGTGGGGCTGGACGAGGACGCCCGCAGCGCCGCCGCCTCGACCCCGGCGGGCAGGGCCGCGGTCGGCGGCTCCTCCAGCTGGAGGTCCATGGGCGCCATGCCCACCACCTGCAGGTAGGTCGAGCCGGCATTGGCGAAGTCGCCCCGGATCTGCTCCAGGCTGTCGACCGCCGCCGCGAGGCGGGCCTCGGCCTGGCGGACATCGGCGATCCCGGTGGTGCCGCCGGCCTCCAGGTCCCGGACCTCGCCCAGGATCCGCCGGTGGGCGGCGACATTGGCGTCGGCCAGTGCTATCAGGTCGAGATTGCGCAGATAGTCCAGATGGGCCTGGATGCCGTCCAGCGCGATGAACTCGGCCGCCTCGCGCACCCGGTTGGCCGCACTGTCCACCCTGGCGAGCTGCCGGTCGATCTCGCTGTGAGTGGCACCGCCGTCGAAGACCCGCTGGGTGAGGGTCAGCGAGGTGTCGGTGCGGAAACGCCCGTTGCTGTCGTTGCGCGCGCGAGTGCCGATCGAGTTGGTGTATTCCGGGCCGCCGGCGATCCGGAGGTCGAGCGTCGGCAGGCCCAGTGCCCGCGCCTGCTGGAGTTCCTGGTCCACCGCCAGGCGGTCGTTGCGGACCACGCCGATCTCGGGATTGGTGGCCACGGCGGCCCGGACCGTGTCGGCGATCGTGGTCGCCTCGACCGAGTTCGCCCCCAGCACGAGCGCGCTGGTGGTCAGCAGACCAGCCAATACCCGCTTCGGGGCCCGCATCGGGCGGTGTCCACCATTTCCTGGCATCCGATCCTTCCGCGCTGTCTCTGGCTACCCGAGAAAAACGGACAGCAACTTTCAACTGTCGATAGACGTCACTCCAAACACGCGTCAACGTCGACGTGCATGGGCCGCGGGTCAATAACAGGCACGGGACACCGCTTCCCCAATCGGCCGGAGATGGTGCATGTCGGCAACGCCGGGACGAGTTGTGTTTAGGAAGCGAGAATGGGAAGGGAAAGCTAACCTGTTGGTGCTAGAACGCCACCGCATGAGCTTGTGCTCATTCGATCACAGCCGGAAGGCGTGCCGTATGGCGGCAGCCGTTCCATCGCTTCGAGGGCCTGAGGAAATACGATGACGGAAGTCCGGCCGGACGATGATCCCGGGCGCGCGGTCGGTGACCCGACCGCGGATCCGAGCGCGGTGGCCGATCCGGTCCCGCCGCAGGCGGAGGCGGGTGCCAAGCGGCAGCAGGCGCCGCAGTGGCGGATCCGTGCCGCCACCTCACAGATCGACGACCCGCTCCTGGCGAGCCTGGTGGCCCTCACCCACTTGCTGGACCGGCCCTCCTCGGCCGATTCCCTGCGCGCCGGGCTGCCGCTCGAGGACGAGCGGCTGACCCCCGCCCTGTTCCCGCGCGCAGCCGAGCGCGCGGGGCTGGACGCGCGGCTGGTGCGCCGCGGCCTGCGTGACATCGACGAACTGGCCCTGCCCTGCGTGCTCCTGCTGCGCGACCGGCGCAGCTGTGTCCTGATCTCGCGCGGCGGGGACAAGGCGCGGGTGATCGTGCCCGAGACCGGCCTTGGCGTGCGCGAGATCGAGCTGGCCGAGCTTGAGCGCATCTATACTGGCCACGCCTTCTTCGCCCGGCCCGAGCTCGAGCTGAACGAGCGCGACAAGCGCCAGGGAGCGCCCCGCTTCGGCAATCACTGGTTCTGGTCGACCCTGTTCAAGCAGTGGCCGGTCTATATCGAGGTCGTGATCGCAGCGCTGCTGATCAACGTCTTCTCGCTCGTGTCGCCGCTGTTCGTGATGAACGTGTATGACCGGGTCGTCCCGAACAACGCGCTGGAGACCCTCTGGGTCCTGGCCGCGGGCGCGCTGATCATCTTCGCGTTCGACTTCGTCCTGAAGACGGCGCGCGGCTATTTCGTGGACACGGCCGGGCGGGCCTCGGACGTGATCATGGCCAGCCGGATCTTCGAGCAGGTACTGGGCATCCGCCTGGCCGGCCGCCCCGCCTCCGCGGGTGCGTTCGCCAGCAACCTGCGCGAGTTCGAGACGCTGCGCGACTTCTTCACGTCCGCCACCGTCACCGCCCTGGTCGACCTGCCCTTCATCGTCCTGTTCCTGGCGATCGTGTTCCTGATCGGCGGCGACCTCGCGATCATCCCCGGCCTGGCCGTGCCGATCGTGCTGGGCGTGGGCCTCCTGATCCAGCTGCCGCTCGACCGGATCGTGAAGGAGACCTTCCGCGAGACCGCGATGAAGCACGGCCTCCTGGTCGAGGCGATCAACGGGCTGGAGACCATCAAGAGCGTGGCAGCCGAGGGCCGGATGCAGCGCTCCTGGGAGCGGCTGGTCGCGGCCACCGCCAAGACCGCCAACAAGGCGCGCTTCCTGTCGTCCCTGACCGTGAACTTCGCCTCGACCGCGGCCAACCTCGTCTATGTCGGCATGGTGGTGATGGGGGTCTACAAGATCGCCGAGGGCGAGCTCACCGTGGGTGCCCTAATCGCCTGCACGATCATCGGCAGCCGGGCGATGGCGCCGCTGGGCCAGGTGGCGGCCCTGCTCACCCGGTTCCACCAGTCGAAGACCTCACTGGAAACCCTCAACAACATCATGGCGCTGCCCACCGAGCGGCCGGATGGGGCCCGCTTCGTCCACCGCCCGCACCTGCGCGGTGACATCGAGTTCAAGAACGTCACCTTCACCTACCCGAACCAGAAGCTGCCGGCGCTGCGCAACGTCTCGTTCAAGATCGCGGCAGGCGAGCGGGTGGCGCTGATCGGCCGGATCGGCTCGGGCAAGACCACCATCGAGAAGCTGGTGCTGGGGCTCTACGAGCCGCAGGAAGGTGCGGTACTGGTGGACGGCACCGACGTCCGCCAGCTCGACCCGGCCGACCTGCGCCGCTCGATCGGCTGCGTGCCGCAGGACGTCTACCTGTTCCAGGGCTCGCTGCGCGACAACATCACCCTGGGGGCGGCCTTCGTCGACGACCAGGCGGTGCTGCGCGCCGCTCGGATCTCGGGCGTGGAGGAGTTCGCCACCCGCCATCCCATGGGCTACGACCTCCATGTCGGCGAGCGCGGCGAGGCCCTGTCCGGCGGCCAGCGCCAGGCGGTGGCGGTGGCGCGGGCCTTGCTGCTCGACCCGCCGATCCTGATCCTGGACGAGCCGACCAGCGCCATGGACACCGGTGCCGAGAACCGGCTGAAGGCGCGCCTGGCCCGCGAGGTGCCGGGCCGCACCATGCTGCTGGTCACCCATCGCCAGTCGATGCTGACGCTGGCCGACCGGATCCTGGTGATCGACAACGGCCGGGTCGCGGCGGACGGGCCGAAGGAGAAAGTGTTGAAGGCGCTGGCATCCGGCCAGATCCGGGGAGAGCGGTGATGGCGAACCGTCCGGCCAGTCAGGGCGCGCCGGCCAGCGTCGGCGACTGGGTGCTGGGGGGGACGCCCGAGCAGGCCTTCATCCCGGGCGCTCATGGCGCCTCGCGCTGGAAGCCCCGGCTGTTCAGCCACCTGATCCTGTGGTGCGTGGTCGCCTTCGTGGTCGTGTTCGTCTGGTGGGCGCAATGGGCGACGCTGGACGAGGTCACCCGGGGCGAAGGTCGGGTGATCCCGTCCCGCCAGGTCCAGATCATCCAGAACCTGGAGGGCGGCATCCTGGCCGCGACCCTGGTGCGCGAGGGCGACATGGTCGAGAAGGACCAGGTGGTCGCCCGGATCGACAATGTCCGCGCCGCCAGCGACTATCGCGAGAACGTGATCCGCTATTACGGCCTGCTCGCCTCGGTGGAGCGGCTGCAGGCCCAGATCGACGGCCGCGAAATCCAGTTCCCCCAGGAGGTGCTGGATAATGCACCGCTGATCGCCCAGAACGAGCTGAGCCTGTTCGAGGCGCGCCGGCAGCAGCTGGACGACCAGATCTCAGTCCTGAACCAGCAGGTCGAGCAGCGGCAGAACGAGTTGCGCGAGCTGGCCAACAAGGAGGAGAGCCTGTCGGCCTCTCTGGAGCTCGCCCGACAGGAGCAGGAGATGGCCGCCCCGCTGGCGGCGCGCGGCATCTTCTCCAAGATGGACGCGCTCCGGCTGCGCCGCCAGGTGGTCGAGCTGGAAGCGTCGCTGGAGCAGGCCCGGCTGCAGAAGCCCCGGGCGGAGAGTGCCTTGAAGGAGGCGAACCACCGGATTGAGGCGGTGCGCAGCGAGTTCCGCTCCGAATCCTTACGCGAGCTGACCCTCAAGCGCACCGAGCTGCAAAGCATTCAGGAGGTGGTCTCGGCGGGGGCCGACCAGGTACGGCGCACGGAGGTGCGCTCGCCGGTGCGCGGCGTAGTCAAGCAGATCAAGATCAACACGGTGGGCGGCGTCCTGCCGCCCGGCGGCGAGATCATGGAGATCGTGCCGATCGAGGACACGCTGCTGGTCGAGGCGATGGTCCGCCCGTCCGACATCGCCTTCCTGCGGCCGGGCCTGCCCGCCACCGTGAAGATCACCGCCTACGACTACTCGATCTATGGCGGGATGCACGGGCGGGTCGAGGATATCAGCGCGGATGCACTGGCCAACGAGCGCGGCGAGACCTTCTTCCGGGTGCGGGTGCGGACCGACAAGGCCCATCTCGGCACGGACGAACGCCCGCTCGAGATCATTCCGGGCATGACCGCCCAGGTCGACATCCTGACCGGCAAGAAGACGGTGATGGACTATCTACTCAAGCCCATCCTGCGCGCCCGGGCCGAAGCCCTGCGCGAACGCTGACCTGCCAGGCCCGGGGCGCCACCGCGGCGGCGCCCCGGACCCTGAGATCCCTACCCCGGCTCTGGTCGTGAGCGTCAGGCGTGGCCGGCAGCACCGGACAGGAGCAGCGGGTCGACCTTCAGCTTGGCCAGCGCCCGGTCCCATTTGCTCTCGTCGTTGCGGTCGAACACGATGTCCGCGTCGCCCGGCACCAGCAGCCAGCCATTGTCCATGATCTCGGCATCGAGCTGACCAGGCGCCCAGCCGGCATAGCCCAGCGCCAGCACCAGGCGCTTGGGGCCCTTACCCTCTGCGATTGCCCGCAGGATCTCGACGGTCGCGGTCAGCGCGAACGACTCGTCGATCACCAGCGTCGAATCCAGCCGGTACTCCGCCGAGTGGAGCACGAAGCCGCGATTGGTCTCGACCGGACCGCCGACATGGACTGGCTGGTCGTCCGGCTGGCCGTTTCCGTCGATGCCGAGCTGCTGGAGCACAGCCGGCAGGCGGAGCTGGTCGATCGCCTGGTTGACCACGATGCCCATGGCACCCTCGGGCGAGTGCGAGCAGACATAGACCACCGACTTCGCAAAGCGCGTGTCGGCCATGCCCGGCATGGCGATCAGCATCATGCCGGTGAAATGCGGATGGGTATGATCTGAGGCAGCCATGCCATGCACATAGGCGCGCCGCCCCGGCACGCCAAGATGGTCCCGTGACGGTTGGTTCATCCACGTACGTCCGGACGCGGAATGGCGCCGGCCGTCCCGGGGTCGTGCCGCCGGTTGCGTGAGCGGCCCGGGTACTCCATTTCTCGTCCACGGGCCAAAGCGGCCCGGCATCGAACATGAGCAATCCGCCCGGCGGCGCGCCGGGGCGTCGCGACAGGATGGACGAGACATGGCGATCCGTGTGGGCGATCGGCTGCCCGAGGCCAAGTTCAAGATCCGCACGGCCGAGGGCCTGGAGGACGTGTCGACGAGCCAGGTGTTCGGCGGCAAGAAGGCGGTGCTGTTCGCCGTCCCGGGCGCGTTCACCCCGACCTGCCACAACCGGCATCTGCCGAGCTTCCTGGAGCATGGGGAGGCGCTGAAGGCGAAGGGGGTGGAAGTCATCGCCTGCGTGGCGGTGAACGACGCCTTCGTCCTGGACGAGTGGGCCAGGGTCAATGACGTGCAGGGCCGGGTGCTGATGCTGGCGGACGGCAACGGGGCGTTCACCAAGGCGATCGGCATGGAACTGGATGCCTCGGGCGCCGGCCTGGGCGTCCGCTCGCTGCGCTACTCCATGCTGCTGGAGGACGGGGTGGTGAAGGTCCTGAACGTCGAGGAGAGCCCCGGCGTCATGGAGGTCTCCGGCGCCGACCGGCTGCTGCAGTCGCTCTGATCCGGCTGCTGGCCGGCAGGCGTTGCCGAGCCGGCCCTCTGCCAGTCCGGCAGCCATGCTGCCGGGATACGGGCTGCCGACCAGGCAGGCCCCCCGGGGCCGATCGCTGTTGGCAGGCGGCACGTGCCGGCAGCAGGTCTCCCCGGTTCAGCCTGCACGAGCCGCTATGGCTGAACCTCCGGAACCGCCGCCCTCTCCTGGTTCCCCCTGGACCGGTCCTCTTCAAGGTGCGAATCATCCGGTTCCTGCCGAAGGATGGACCAAACGGTCAGGAGCCTGCCCTGGTGCTCGCTCCGGGCAGGCGACGCACGAGACCTTCCATCCTGGCCTGGACCCGCTCCGGGCTCATATCCGAGCCTGCATCCTGAGGCACTGGGGCGACGATCGCCGTTCCCGGCGGGCCACGACGCATGGAGGCGATCCGCCAGCCTTCCAGATCAACCGGCACCACCGCATCCCGGAACCGCACATCTGGCCCGGCATCGTCCGGGCGCCGGCAGAACCAGGACCGGAGCGTGCGCGAAGGACTGAGACCCGGTGCTGCACCGATCCGCGCCTACCCGCGCACGCGCCCAGTCGGTCGCGTCAGAGGCTGGTCGAGATCCCGCCGTCGACCATCAGCAGATGGCCATGCACATAGCTGGCCGCATCGGAGGCCAGGAACACGACGGCACCCTTCAGCTCGGCCGGGTCGGCCCAGCGGCCGACCGGGGCGCGGCTCTTGACCCAGCCGGTGAAGGCTTCGTCGTCGAGCAGCGCCCGGTTCATCTCGGTGGCGAAGTAGCCGGGCCCGATCGCGTTGACCCGCACGCCCTTGCCCGCGAGCTCGGCCGCGAGCGAGCGCGTCAGCCCGTGCAGGCCGGCCTTGGCGGCGACATAGCCATGGATGGTCGGGCGTGCGAGGACCGGGACAACCGAGCCGGTGTTGACGATGCTGCCGCTGCCCTGGCGGAGCATCACCCGGGCGGCCTCGCGTGCCATCCGGAAGCAGGCGGTCAGGTTGACCGCCAGCACCCGCTCGAAATCCTCGTCGGCCCATTCCACCAGCGGCCGGCGATGCTGGATCCCGGCATTGTTGACCAGGATGTCGAGGCGCCCGTGCCGGTCGGCCAGACGCGCCACCTCGGCGGCCGCGGCCGGTCCGTCCGAGACGTCAAACGCCGCCGCCTCGGCCGAGAGGCCCTGCGCCCGGAGCGCCGCCGCCCGCTCCTCCAGGCTGGCGGCGTCGCGCCCGTTCAGCACCACGGTGGCGCCGTGCTCGGCCAAGCCCTCGGCCATAGCAAAGCCCAGGCCGCGCGAGGCGCCGGTCACCAGCGCCACCCTTCCACTCAGATCGAACAGCTTGGACATCGGCTCCCCCTGGCCCTGATCGTGCTCCTGCGGGTGAAGCCTCACTCCGGGCCAGGGCGCAAGAGTGCCGAGGGGGTGGCGACCTTCGGCCGGCAGCTATTCCTCGTCGGAATCATCCGCCGATGCCTGCCACTCCTTGAAGCTCGGCCCCTTCCTGTCGGGCACCAGCGCCTCGAGCGCCTTGCGCAGCCACGCACCCTCCCTGTCGTCGCGGGCGAGGCTGCGGGCGAGATGACGGATCAATTGCGCGTCGGCCGGCCGGGCATGGACCTCAAGCCGGCGCAGGCCCGCCTCGATCAGGCGCTGGCGGTGAGCGCGCACCGACCCGCTCATCACGGCACCAGGAGCCTGACGATGGCGCCGGCCTGACCTATGGCCGCGCGGCTCATCGCCCATTCCCGTTGCCATTGCCGTTGCCGCTGCCGGCGTTGCCGTTGCCATTACCGTTGCCGCTGCCGGTCCCGCTCCGGCCGGGACTGTTGTTGCCACGGTTGCTGCCGAACTGACCGTTGCCCTGGCCGTTGCTGAGGTTGCCGTTGCCATTGCCGTCACCTCGGTTGCCGTTGCCGTTGTTGTTGCCCTGGCCGGTCCAGCGTTCCGCCGATGCCGGGTCGGCACCGTCCGAGTTTGGACGGCCGCCCGCCCGGTCCAGACCGTCCCCCCGCCCCGCCCCTGCCCCGAACCAGCGGCGGAGATAGTCGGTCAGGTAGGGCTGCTCGGCGGCAGCGGGCCGGATCCAGGGCTCAGCTGCCTGGCCTGCGCCGCCCGGCCCGGGCAGCTGACCGGCGGCGGCCAGGGCGGTCGAGACGAGCAGGGCCTTCATCGCATGCTCCGTTCCTGCGGCCACGAGCGGCGCATCTCAGCGCCGGCCGTTATTGTTGCCGTTGTGCTGGCCGAGATTGCGGTTGCCGTTGAAGCTGCCGCCGTTGCCGTTGCCGTTGCGGCTGCCGATATTGCCGTTGCCGTTGTAATGGCCGCCGTTGTCGTTGCCGTTACCGTTACCGATGTTGCCGTTGCCGTTGTGCCTGCCAGCGTTACGGTTGCCGTTGTCGCTGCCGATATTGCCGTCGCCGCCGTTCATGATGTCGATGTCGCCGTTGCCGAACATCCCGCCGGCGAAGGAGGGGTACGAGCGACCGGGGTGGTTGGCCGGCGCATCCGCGGGCACGGTGGTGGCAGCGGGCACGGTGGCGGCCGGCAAGGCATCGGCCAAGGCAAGCAGCCCGGCAGCGAACCAGGGCATGGCTGGCACGGAAGGTCACTCCTCTAAAGAGGGCCCTGAAGCAGGAAAGGCGCGCGCTCCCGCCGCCAGACGGGAACGCGCGAGCGATCAGTCGGCTACAAGGCCTGACCCGCCTCGGCCCACCCCGCCCCGGGCAGAGCCCGGATACGGGGTCAGGCTGCAGGTCACAGGCCAGTGGGACAGGCCGAATCGAGCCTGTCCCGGAGTGCAGCGTCAGCGGCCCCTGAAGCCGCCGTTGCGGTTACCGTTGTAGTTACCGTTGTCGCTGCCGTAGTTGCTGTTGCCGTTATAGTTGCCGTTGTCGCTGCCCCGGTTCTTGTTGCCGTTCACGTTGCCGTTGCCGTAGCCCTTGTTCTGATTGCCGTTCTGGTTGCCGTTGCCGTAGCCCTTGTTCTGATTGCCGTTCTCGTTGCCGTTGTAGCTGCCACGGTTCTTGTTGCCGTTCTCGTTGCCGTTGTACGACCCGTAATTGCCGTTGCCGTTGTCGTTCCCGTTATAGGAACCCTTGTTGCCAT